>JBJKQE010000226.1:0-11812 GCA_046705645.1 Ignavibacteriaceae bacterium
TGTATCGTACGATTATTTATGCGAAGCAATACCTAATTTGTTAATTACAAGTTTGGAACAATCCAAGTATTTGAGAGTGATGACCTGGGAACGGATGAATGATGTTATGAAACAATTAGGAAAAGGCGGTATTGGCGAAATTAGTAAGGAATTAGGTTTCGAATTATGTCACCATGAGGGTATTCAGGCAATCGTTATTGGGAGCTTTGTCAAAGCCGGGGATACTTTTGTCACTGATGTTAAGGTACTCGATGTGGACACAAAAGAACTTCTTAAATCTGCAAGTACAAAGGGTGAAGGAGTGCAGAGCATTCTAAATACGCAGATAGACGAGCTCAGTAAAGAAATTGCTAAAGGAGTAGGGCTGTCAAAGAAAAAAATCGAATCTACTCCGACACAAATTAAAGAAGTAATAACTTCTTCCATGGATGCGTATAACTTTTTCCTGCGAGGAAGAGAAGAATTTGAAAAATTAAATTACACTGAAGCAAGCAGGTATTTTGAAAGAGCCGTTTCTTTAGATACTAACTTTGCAATAGCATATCTTTACCTAGCCAGAACTTATAGCGATTTAGCTGAACCGATAAAAACAAAGCTAGCCATAGTAAAAGCAAAAGCTCTCTCGTATAAGGCTCCTGAAAAAGAACGACTTGAAATAGAATCCAGCTATTCTACAATGATAGAAAGAAACACTTCAAAAAGATTTAACATTCTGAAAGAATTAGTAAATAAATATCCCAATGAAAAAAGATTTCATAATGCCCTGGGAATATATTTTCAAAGCTGGTCCAGAATTAAAGAAGCTCAGATAGAGTTTGAAAAGGCAATTCAGTTAGACTCAAACTTTGCCTCGCCGGTAAATGGACTTGCTTACATATATGCTGCACAAGGTATTTATGATAAAGCAATTGAAACTTTACAAAGGTATGCTGTGCTTTCTCCCGGAGATGCAAATCCTTTCGACTCAATGGGCGAAATTTATCTCCAGATGGGAAACCTTGATAAATCAATTGCTAAATACAGGGAAGCTTTGAATATTCAGCCTTCCTTTTTCCTCACATATAATACTCTTGCATATGTCTTAGCTTTAAGTGAAAATTACCCTGAATGCTTAAATTGTATCGATAGCTCAATTACCATGTGCCCTTCAATAGGTATGAAGGCTAATTCTGGTGCTTGGAAATCAGTCTATCTTTATCTGGTAGGGCGGGAAATCGAATCCATTCATCAAATTGACCAAATAGAAAAATATGCTAAAAAAATTCCGGATAATTTATTTTATTCACCTTTTTACTGGATAAAAGCATGGATTGAATTAAACCGCGGAAAAACAAGCAATGCTCGAACTGATTTTGAAAATTTTTATAAATATTATTCCAGAGATAATCTTCAAAGACCAGTACTTAATAGAACATTAAGAGCGTATAATCTAGCTAATATATTCTTAAGTCAGGGACTAATCGACTCCGCTGCCTCAAAATGTTCGGAGATAAAATCAAATCTTGGTTCACTTGAAGCTCTTCAGAATGTCCTTACTATGCAGACTGGTATTCTTGAAGCAGAAATTCTTCTCGCGAAGGGTAAACCGGAGGAAGCGATTCGTGTTTACCGTAAAACGCCGGTAACTAAAATCTCAATGGGTGTTGGATGGTTTTTGCCGATGTACAGTGTCCCTTATATTAGAGATGTAGTCCCGCGTGCATTTATAAAAATGGGAAAACCGGACAGTGCAATAGCTGAATATGAAAAACTATTAAAGATTGATCCAAACAATAAAGATCGCAGGCTTATAAATCCTATTTATCATTATCGTCTGGCGAAACTTTGTGAACAGACAGGCAAATATGATAAGGCTAAAGCAGAATACACAAGGTTTTTGGAATTATGGAAATATGCTGATAAAGACCAGCCTTTATTATTGGATGCAAAAAAAAGTTTATTGAAACTCAATTACAGGAAAAATAAAAGAGATCAAACAAAACTTTGAATCTTGAATTCTATTCCCATTAAAGCAAAATTATTGTTAGTTTATAAATTCAAATAATCAGCTATTTGTAATCCTATAATGTGGTTACTTAAACAATGAAACTCCATCATTGATGTTGTTGCTATTCTTCTTTCAAATATAAAATTCTGCCATCTAAAGGAATATCAGTATTTCTATTGTTTCTTAAATCATAAAAAGTGTACTTATTACCCGTCGAAAGAAGAATTAAATCATCGCGCCACCATCCCTCAACTTTGACCTGGCCTTCATAATTGTCAATAAAAGTCTTTTCACTTTTTGAATCATTATCATAAATAATACATTTATTATTCACACTATTCAGCGACAGATCCTGCCTATTAATAAAAAGATATTTTTCTGAAGGTGACCACTGATAGTCTAAATAATTAAATACTGTTGCTCCGTTTGGTAATGTTTTGGGAATATTAAATTCTGTTTTTACCCCGCCAAGACTATCCACTTCATATGTTTTTAAATTAGTTAACTGTTTTGTATTTACATCATAGAAAAACAGATACCTTATATCAGTATAATTCTTGGTAACCGCATTATAATTTATTGATCCCACTTTCAGAAATGAAATTATATTTCCATCGGGCGACCATGCAACATCTGTAAATCTGTTTGGAGTATGCGAAATTGATTCACCAGTTCTCTCGCTGACTTTCTGTAAGACCAGTTCTTCCTCTTTAATAGGTTTTCCGTTTGCATCTCTGAAAACTTTATTAGGTATATGAAAAAATTCTTTACCGGTAGGTGAAATATCAAAGTGCACAATTCCGTGTGAATTATCCTCCTTCTCAAATTCATTAAATAATTTATTGTTATTCTTTCCAATTAAGTAGTATTGATTTTGATAACCACTGTTCCCCGGATAAAATTCATAAAGCAAATATTTGTTGTTAATTAAACTTACCAGGCGGTTACCTTTAGCCGGTGTAAAAGTTTTTATTGCTTTATTCTTATCAACATTTATAAGCGATGTATAATTCTCTTCTGGATATAAATAGCTATTATTTGATTTTAAATTGCAGTATAATAATGTATCATTTTCCCAAACCAGATCTACTCCGATTTTACCTCTGTCGCTCTTAAGCCAAGCCAAATTTCTGTTTTCTAAGTTTATTGAATATACATTAGTTTTGTTATTTGAGGAATCATAATCATAGATAGCGAAAAATCTATTTGATGGAGATAGATTAAAATTATTCGCTGATAATCCGTAATTGGAAGGCAAACTTAGAATGAGTTTCTTAGTACTATCTTTTGAATCTATATAATAAATACCTTTTTGATTTGCCGAACTATCCAGTATAATAGCTGAGTAATTTAACTCTGGTTTTATTATAATATTTTTTTGTTTTTCGATCTTATTCGTTTCGATATTTGATGAAGTGCCGCAATGGAAATTTAATAAAGAAAATATGATGACTACCAATATTGTTAGAACTTTCATTAACACACCTTTATTTAATTAAATATATTCATACGGAAATATTTTGCAATTTACAAACAATTATTAAAATACCTATAAATTGTAAATTAATAATTTTTGTTTAGTAAAATCTGAAACCGGGATAAATTTTATAAAATAAATATCTTTGGTAAAGTAAACATGCAGATATGAGATAAAACGTCGGCAACAAATAATATTTATGTTTAAGGAGCAGATAATTTTAACTGAACCTAATGAATTTCGAAAGATTTTTAGTTTAATAAAATTTCAGGAAAGTTCATTTGTTAAAATTATTGCTACCGGATTATTTTTTATCCGCAAATTTTCTTGTTAGTCCGATTATCTTTTCAAGATCAATCATCTTTATACATTCCAAATCATAAGGGCAGACTTTTTTCCAGCAGGGAGAACATTCAAGATCATGCGGGATTAATTTTTCTCCCCGGCCATATAGTTCAATTTCTGCTGCGCATGACAATCCGAACCATGCAATTACATATTTTTTTAATCCTATTGCCATGTGCATTCCAAAAGAATCACCTGTAATTACAATATCGCAGATATCCATAAAACAAGCCCCTTTTCGTAATCCCGAACCAGTCGGAGTATTTATTACTTTTTCTCTCACATTCTGGTTAAGCAATTGCATTATTGAGTGATTTCTTTCAGTATCTTCGCGTCCGCCTAAAAGAACAATTTGAATTTTATCATCTTTTGATAATTCGGAAATTAAATTCACGTGCTGTTCAATTGTCATCTTTTTATTTGGGAAAAGATTTGAACAGCCGGTATTAAATCCGACATAAGTTTTATCTGATTTATATCCGATTTCATTTTTATATGTTTTTACGAATGCCTTCTCTTGATCGTTTAAATTGAAAACGTACTCATCCTTCTTAAATTCAAGTTCAAAAACTTCATGAATTATATCAACTCCGCTTCTTTTATTGTCTCTGAATTTCAGTTTATCGTTATTGCCCATTAAATAGCTGTATAACGCGCCTTCGTTTGAAGGGATTATTTTCCCATTTTCATTTAATCCGAATCCTAACTTTTCTTTTGATTTAATTTCATTTGCAAATGCGCATGCATAATCGGATTTATCCCCATTCATTACATAGTCAAATTCAATATTTCGAAGAATCATCCTGTTTTCATCCGTCCATGTATATATTTTATCAATATAGGGATTATTAAAAAGTATTTTCTCTGCGTTTGCCATTGTCAGCCAATAAATAGTACTTATCGGGAATTTCCTTTTTATTGAAGGAAGTATCGGCGTATTTGCCAGAACATTTCCTAAAGCATCGAGTGAAATTATTAGAATCTTGGTTCCCATTTTTGTCTGATCATTTTCCTGCTGGCAGCCGTACTCCAGGCAATTCTTATAAGAAAAACAAGGTTTATAGCCGTTAAAGTTTTTACAGCTCGGAATATTTATATTTGAAAAATTTTTTCCCATCCTATTTTATCCGTTTAATCTGAAATTTTATTGTAATGAATAATATTGGTAAATTTTTTCTTAATGCTAAAAATACTAATATTTGTTTAAATGTTATAAAAATATATAATGTTAGTGAAAATAATACTTCGGAGAATATTTCAATTTAAAAGCCTAATTCATCTAAAGTAATAATTTGTAAAATAAAATTAAGGAAGAGATTATGGCTCAATTACTTAAGTCTCCTTCAATAATAAAATCGGCAGGGAATAAACCAAAAATAATAGAAGAGTTTTTTGGCCGGGTTAATTCAAAATCGGAAAACGTAAGTATAGCAAGAATGCAAAGTCCGGGCGGTTGGGTAGAACCAGGGCAAACACCTGAGTTTGATGAATATACAATTGTACTTAAAGGGACTTTAAGAGTTACATCAAATGACGGATTTATAGATGTTTGTGAGAAACAGGCTGTATTAGTATCAAAAGGTGAGTGGGTTCAATATAGTACCCCAAATGAAAACGGAGCAGAATACATTGCTGTTTGTCTTCCGGCTTTTTCACTTGATACGGTACATCGTGATGAATGATTAAGTTAATCATTAAATCGATAATTATTGGAAAAGTATTCAAAGTGAAATGGGAAATTGGCAATTCATCAAATCCGTATAAGGAATTGCATTAAAATTTTTGATTAAAATAACCAAAGTCATCTTGCATATTTGTTAATATTCTAATCCTTAGAAAAATATTTTCATATTTGGGAAATTATAAAAGAATAATTGATTAAGATTATGTAATTAAGTGTGCTATAAGCTAAAAGTTGATAAATTTCATTTATATAAAATGGCACGCTTTATGGTTGTAAATAAAGTCGGATAAATGGAATTTTAGTAAAATATTTATGAGTGGGACAAAAATTCGATGGGTTATAAAAGTTTGAAATTTATAATCTTTAATCAAATTATTAAATACTTCAAAATAACCTATTTCTTATTTTTCAATAAGGAAAAGCCCGCCCAGACAATTACATAATAAAAAAATTCTATTCCAAATTAAAACGGGGTTAAATTAATAGGAGTAAATGATGAAAATTAGTACTGAAGAAGCTCTTAATTATCATAGTGAAGGAAGGCGAGGAAAGATTGAAGTTATTGCAACAAAACCATGTTTAACTTCCAGGGATCTTTCTCTCGCTTATACACCCGGCGTTGCAGAGCCATGCCGAGTAATAGCAAAAAATGAAGATGAAGTTTACCGCTTTACAGCTAAAGGAAATTTAGTAGCTGTTGTTTCAAACGGAACTGCAGTTTTAGGATTAGGTAATATCGGTCCGTCGGCAGGAAAACCTGTTATGGAAGGTAAAGGTGTTTTGTTCAAAAGATTTGCAGATATTGATGTTTTTGATATTGAGTTAAAAAGTTTAGAACCGAAAGAAATTATAAGAGCCGTTCAACTGCTTGAGCCCACTTTTGGGGGAATTAATTTAGAGGATATTAAAGCCCCTGAGTGTTTTGAAATTGAAGAGACGTTAAAAGCTACAATGAATATTCCGGTTTTCCATGATGATCAGCATGGAACTGCTATTATTTCTTGTGCAGCTTTAATAAATGCGGCGGAATTAGCCGGAAAAAATTTATCTGATCTTAAACTTATTGTTAACGGAGCAGGTGCTGCAGCAATTTCATGCTGTAAATTATATATCAGAGCAGGAGTAAAAAAAGAAAACATTAAGATGTTCGATTCAAAAGGCTGCTTGACCAAAAGCAGAAAAGATCTTAATAAATATAAAATGGAATTTGCATCGGATACCGAATGTGGTTCTCTTGCTGAAGGAATGAATGGAGCCGATGTCTTTATCGGTTTGTCTGTCGGCGGTGCTGTTACTAGGGATATGGTAAAAGCAATGGCGCCGAATCCAATTATATTTGCTATGGCAAATCCCGATCCGGAAATTATGTACGACGAAGCGATATCGGTTAGAGATGATTTGATAATGGCTACCGGCAGAAGTGATTTTCCAAACCAGGTAAATAATGTTTTAGGATTCCCCTTTATATTTAGAGGCGCTTTGGATGTTAGAGCTACTACAATAAATGAAGAAATGAAAATAGCAGCTACAAAGGCACTTGCACAATTAGCTAAAGAAAAAGTTCCGGAAATGGTTATTAGCGCTTACGGTGGTGAAGACTTTGAATTCGGAAGAAACTATATCATCCCAAAACCATTTGATCCCAGAGTATTATGGCATGTTGCTCCTGCTGTTGCAAAAGCTGCAATAGAAACCGGTGTTGCTAGAGTAAAAATTGAAAACTGGGCTGCTTATGAGGATCAATTAAAAGAAAGGTTAGGTCTTTCAAAAGAAGTAATTCGAGTAATGATTCAGAAAGCGCAAAAAAGTCCTAAAAGAGTTATTTATCCTGAAGGTGAAGAAGAAAAAATAATTCGTGCTGCACATACATCATACAACGATAATATAGCTAAACCGATTTTATTGGGTAATATACAAAAAATTGAAAATATGATTAATGGACTTGGGTTTGATAGAAAAGAATTCGAGTTATTTGACCCTGAAGCAAATTCTAAAAGTGAAACTTATGCTCGAGAATTGTATAAAAAGAGACAAAGAAAAGGTGTAACACTAATAGAAGCTAGAGAATTAATGAAGAATCCGGTCTATTTTGGCTCTATGGCTCTGGACATGGGAGATGCAGATGCTATGATAAGCGGATTAACTACTCATTATCCTACTACAATAAAACCTGCTCTACAATGTGTAGGAGTTAAAGAAGGGTTTAAAGTAGTTTCAGGTTTATATATCGTTATAACAAAAAAAGACGTCTTTTTCTTTGCCGACACAACTGTTAACGTTAATCCGAATTCCGACGAGCTTGCTGAAATTGCGATTTCAGCTGCAGATACTGTTAAATCATTTGATATAGTTCCAAAATTAGCAATGCTCTCGTTCAGTAATTTTGGCAGCGCTGCCTACCCTGAAACTGTTAAAGTAAAAGAAGCAGTTCAAAAAGTTAAAAAACTAAGACCGGATTTAATAGTAGAAGGAGAAATGCAAGCTGATACGGCAGTAGTCCCGGAAATTATTGAAAAAGATTTTCCATTTATTGGATTAAAAGGTAAAGCAAACGTTCTTATTTTCCCTGATCTTAATTCCGGTAATATAGCATACAAATTAATGGCTAGGATTGGTGAAGCAACAGTTGTTGGTCCTATATTAATGGGAATGAGAAAACCTGTTCATGTTTTACAAAGAGGTGCAACTGTCGACGATATTATTAATATGACGGCAATTGCTGTAGTAGAAGCAAATAATCTAAAGAAAAAATAAAAATGGTAAGAATATGTATAAAATTTTATCTGCTGAATTTATAGCTCCAAATGTTAAAAAAATTAAAATTGAAGCCCCGAAAATAGCAAGAAAAAGACAAGCAGGACAGTTCGTCATAATCCGGTTAAGTGACAACGGAGAACGGATCCCGCTAACTATTGCAGATTCAAATCTTGATGAAGACTCAATTACTATTATAGTTCAAGGTATTGGTAAAACAACAACTCAATTAAATGAAATGCAGAGTGGCGATTACATAATGGATGTAGTCGGTCCGTTAGGTAAACCTTCGCATATAGAAAATTTTGGAGTAGCTGTTAGTATAGGAGGCGGTGTTGGAACAGCCATTGCCTATCCCACTGCGGTTGCATTAAAGAAAGCAGGTAATTATACAATCTCTATAGTTGGCGGAAGATCAAAAGAATATGTCATCCTTGAAAACGAAATGAAAAGTGTGTGCGATGAAGTTTTTATTACTACGGATGACGGGAGTTACGGCTACCATGGTTTCGTAACTCAAAAGCTAAAAGAATTAATTGATGCTAAAAGAAGGATCGATTTTGTCTTGGCTATTGGTCCGATACCAATGATGAAAGCTGTAGCGGAAGTAACCAGGAAACATAAAATAAAGACCGTGGTAAGTCTTAACCCCATTATGGTTGACGGTACAGGAATGTGCGGAGGCTGCCGCGCTACGGTTGATAATAAAACAGTTTTCGTTTGTGTTGATGGTCCTGAATTCGATGCTCATAAAGTAGATTTTGAAACCTTAGAACGAAGGAATAGAACTTATCGGAGTGATGAGCAAGCATCACTTAATAATTATACTTGTCATTCTGAAGAGGCAATTTTAAAATCAGCTAATGGTTAAAATAAAATTATTAGAAATAAAATATTAGAATAATTAGGAGTAATTCAATTGCAGAAGCTTTCAAACAAAGAGAAAATGAAAATTCCGCGACAGAAAATGCCGGAACAGGATAATAATTTAAGACGTAATAATTTTGATGAGGTAAATTTAGGATTTACGGAAGAACTGGCAAAGATGGAAGCACTGCGGTGTATTCAATGCCCGAAACCAACTTGTGTCGAAGGATGTCCTGTTGGCGTAAAAATTGGTGATTTTATTGCATTAGTGGCAGACGGAGATTATCTGGGTGCGGCTGCTAAGATAAAAGAAGACAATATGCTGCCGGCGATATGCGGAAGGGTTTGTCCTCAAGAAGAACAGTGCGAAGCTAAATGTGTAGTCGGGAAAAAAGGTGATTCTGTTGCCATTGGAAGACTGGAAAGATTTGTTGCTGATTTTGAGCGCGAAAATGTCGGAATTAGAACTCCTGAATTAAAATCTAAAACCGGTAAAAAAGTTGCAATAATAGGTAGCGGCCCTGCCGGCTTGAGCTGTGCTGGTGATTTAATACAAATAGGGCATGATGTTACTGTATTTGAAGCTTTGCATAGTTTAGGCGGAGTATTAATTTATGGAATTCCCGAATTCCGTTTGCCCAAAGAAATTGTAAAAGCTGAAGTTGAATCATTAAGAAAACTTGGGGTGGAATTTCAAACAAATGCCGTAATAGGATTTACAGATACCATAGAAGAATTAATGCAAAACGGTTATGACGCCGTATTTATTGCTGTCGGCGCCGGTCTTCCTCATTTTCTTAAAATTTCCGGTGAGAATTTAAATGGAGTTTATTCTGCAAATGAATTTTTGACCAGAGTCAATTTGATGAAAGCTTACAGGTTTCCTGAATTTGATACACCGGTATTTCATGTAAAAGATAAAAATATTGCCGTATTTGGAGGAGGTAATACTGCCATGGATGCAGTTCGTACTTCTAAACGGCTCGGCGCAAAAAATGCTTATATAATTTACCGTAGATCTGATGTGGAAATGCCTGCAAGAAAAGAGGAAATTCATCATGCAAAAGAAGAGGGGATAGAATTTATATTTCTTTCAAATCCAATCGAATTTTTAGGCGATAAAGACGGTTGGCTGAAAGGAGTAAAACTTCAGAAAATGGAATTAGGCGAACCGGATGCAAGCGGAAGAAGAAGACCTGTTCCAATTCAAGGCTCCGAATATGTAATTGATATTGATATGGCTGTAATTGCAATCGGGAACGGATCAAATCCTATAATTCAAAAAACAACTCCTGATTTACAGTTTAACAAATGGGGAAATATAGTGGTTAATGAAGAAACTATGGAAACTTCAAAAAAAGGAGTTTTTGCAGGCGGGGATATTGTTACCGGCGGTGCGACCGTAATTTTAGCTATGGGTGCCGGAAGGAAAGCTGCTGCTGCTATTGATTCGTATTTAAAAAGCTAGAATTGAAAATTTTTATAAATATGATTCGGGATATAATGTTTAAAGATTCTTGATTTGAATAAATGATTTACATGTAAGATAATTTCCCGAAATAAATTTCCGTTTTATAAATCATTTTTACAATCCCTCGGTCTTCATATTTATTAAAGAATTTTTTAAGACCATCAATCATTATGATAGAGCGGTGATCATCCTCTGCCGGCACATATGATGCGGAATAAACTCTTCCTTTTAATCCTTCAAAATTAAATTCTTGTTGATTAGGAAAAACTACTGATTCATACTTCTTAAAGAAAGAATCCAAAATATTCTTATCAACATTTTTATGATTTAATTTCTGATAATCTAAAGAGAATTTGTTAATAAATTTTTCGAATGAGAACATAAATTCGGAAGTTTCGTCATCATGTGAATTCCAAATTAACATAACTCATTTGTTTCCTTTAAAAATACTAATAAATTCTTCTCAAACTTGCTCCCGATCCGACCAATTAAACGATTGCGCACATGTTATTAAATCAATACTGAAATTTTCTAAAGTTATATTTTCGGCGATAGTATTCGAACTATCCAAATTTAATTTAAATCTATAATATCCGGGGATAACCTGGGCGATATTGAATGTAGTTTGTTACTCTATTAGAAAATCTTGTTAGCCGATTATCTGCAATTTTATCCATAATTACATCTCCTAAATACTGATTTCAGATTTAATAAATATTAGAATGCATTTTTGCCAATATTGCTCAAATGTTTACCAATGTACCATTTCTATCGGAGCATATTTGATGAATTAGGAATACTAAATTCTCTTTAATATAAACTAACTTAAATTGTGTAATTCTGGCTAGTTAGACAACTTATTATAAGTAAATTTTACTCTTTCCTTCCAGTAATATTTACTTCAATTCTTTAATAAATGTACTTAATTTGAAAAATATTTTATTAAAAAATAAAGGTTAAAATGGTACAATAGTTGAGCTCATTTTTATGTTAAAATTAACTTTTTAATTCTTATTAATTTTATGGCATTTAATAAACAATATTGGGACGATATTTTTTCCGTTCAAATAAAGCTTAATAGAGCTACCTTTCTGGAATCGGAAAGATTAAAACATGTATTGGATTGGGAAATTGAAAAAGAATTTAAAAAAGTTATTATTGATTTGTCTGAGTGCAATTATATTGATCCCGTATTTTTAAGCGTGCTAATTTCTTCGTTAAAAAGAT
>JBJKQE010000227.1:0-27016 GCA_046705645.1 Ignavibacteriaceae bacterium
AATTAAAGGAGTAATAGACTTTCTGGTCAAACTAAAAAACTTCCAGAATAATCCAAATTTAAAAAGAGAGAAATTAATCAATAAGCCTGATTTATATAGCGGAGAATTAATTAATAAATATGAAAAAGCAAACGTTAAAGAGAATGATAGTTTTAAGAAAAAAATATTAATTGCTTGCACTCATTTCTGGCCTTCAACCGGAGGAGTAGAATCAATTTCCGAAGATTTAGGATACAACCTCGTAAAACGAGGATATCAAGTTGATATAGCCACCTTAAGCCGCCAGGACAGAACTTCTTTATACTATAAAGGAATGAATATTATTTCGATGGATTCCTCTGCCCAAATTGATTACGGTATACCTAAATGGTCAGTTGAATTAAGGAATTTAATTTTATCGAGTAATTATAATGCGTGTATTCTGTTAGCGGATCCTTTAAATCATGTAATTTGGTCATTGTTTAAAGCTACAATTCCTTTAGAGAAACGTGTAATTATACAGCCAATAATAAATAAAGAAGGTTACGAACAATGGAAAAAGAATGATAAATTTAGAAAAAATTTATCTTCAATTCTCCAGAAAAGTACTGTTATATCAATTTCTAAAAATGGCATAGAGTCTCAGTTTTTAAAAGAAGAATCTATTCCTTTTTCTTATATTCCGAATGCCTGCGCTCCAATCAATCATTCAATCAATTTTAGATTCAAATATAATATACCGGATGATGCTGTATTAATATTACATGTTGCTAACTTGTGGTCTGTTAAGAATCATTTAGCAATTCTTGAAGAATTTAAAATCATGCCTGATAACTGGGTTTTATTAATGATAGGATATCCTTCTACTGATTCGGAATATGTTTTCAAAGTTACATCGAAAGCAAAAAAGACTAAAAATGTAATATTCATACCGGGTTTGTCCAAGGAAGAAATTTCCAGTGCAATGGATGCGGCAGATTTCATTATTTTAGCATCAATTGCAGAAGGGGCGCCGGTAACAATTCTTGAAGCTATGAGTCATGGAAAACCTTGGATAGCAACACACACTTGTGGATCAATAAATGAAAATGCGGGTGGAATAATAACGGATCTTAATAAATTTCAGTCAGCCATAAAATACTTATTGAACAATTCTGTAAAAAGCAAAGAACTGGGAGAATTAGGGAAAAAACAATGGCAAAAGAAGCACGACTGGCAAAAAGTTATTCGAGCATGGGAAGAGGTGATTTTAAACGGAAAATCCTTAGTTGATTTTTCTGTTGATAATGAAATTCTGTATAGAACGAATAGAATCCAAATCGAATGGGAAAGATATTCTGAAAATGAATTCGTTGTTTCAAATACTCCTTCGCAGTCCGAAAGTAATCATAATATTTTACCAAAACCACTAGTTTCTGTTATCATTCCAACTTACAATCGTCCTGATAAATTAAAAAAAGCAATTGATAGCGTTCTTGAACAAAGCTATAACAATTTTGAGGTTGTTATTGTTAATGATGCGGGTGAAGATGTTTCCGGTGTAATTAATTCTTTTAATGATAAACGAATAAAATTATTTATTCATAAAGAAAACAAAGGACTTGCTGCCGCAAGGAACACCGGATTAAAAAATGCTTGTGGAAAGTATATTGCCTACCTGGATGATGACGACATATTCTATTCCGATCACCTGGAATCTTTGGTTTCATTTTTAGAAAGTAATAATTACAATGTTGCTTATACGGATTCATATAAAGCAACTCAAGAACTTCGCAACGGAATTTATGTTACAATTAAAAAAACGGTTCCTTTTTCAAATGATTTCTCTAAAGAGAAATTATTGGAACTGAATATTGCTCCGGTTCTATGTTTTATGCACGAAAGATCATGCATAGAAAAAATCGGATTATTCGATGAATCGCTTAAGGCGCACGAAGATTGGGATTTTTGGATAAGACTATCGGAGAAATACGATTTTTATCATATAAAGAAAATTACATCAGAGTTCAGACAGAGAACCGACAAGAGCAATATGACTGGTTCTCAAAACCAGGATTTCTATAATTCTTATAGAGATATAATTGTTAAACATTATAATTTATGCAATCATAATCCTATTCTGCTCAACAAACAAATAAATAATCTTCGCATTATAAAGCAAAAAGCCCTTAACGCCGGTCAAATAACGGATAAAGAAGAACCACCGGAAGTATCAATTATAATTCCGGTTTATAATAAAGTCGATCTAACCAGGCAATGTTTAAGAGTTCTCTATAAAAATACATCTTTGAATATAAGTTTTGAAATTATAGTGATAGATAACGCATCAAGCGATAACACAAATGGTTATTTGAAATTTGCATCTAATATTTATAATAATCTTACAGTAATAACTAATTCTCAGAACCTCGGTTTTGCTAAAGCAAACAACTTAGGGGTTAAATATGCAAAAGGGAAGTATCTTCTATTTCTAAATAACGATACTGAACCACAGTCAGGCTGGCTGGAAAATCTTTTTAAAGTAATTGAAGCTGATAAAAATATTGCCGCGGTCGGAAGTAAATTGTTATTTCCGGACGGAAGTCTACAGCACGCAGGTGTTGTTATAATTGAAGATAATAAACTTCCAGATCCTCTGGTTGCACGTCATGTGTACTGGAAAGCAAAAGCCGACTTAAGGGAAGCAAATAACAGAAAAACCTATCAGGCGTTAACGGCAGCTTGTCTTTTAGTCCGGAAAGAGGATTTTAAAGATGCTGGTGGTTTTGACGAGGAATACTGGAACGGTTACGAAGATATTGATCTTTGTTTTAAACTCGGGGAAAATAGTAAAAAGCTCGTTTATGTTCCGGAAAGTGTTGTTATACATCATGAATCTCAGAGCGGTCGTGAAAGGTTTTCCAAAGTTTCTCAGAATATTTCCCGGCTTCATAAAAAATGGCTTGGAAAAGTAAAACCTGATTTTATTATAGAAAAAGACGGAAAAATAATTGAAACAGATGTCGGTCAAATTAAGGAATATATTAATTCTGACGTTGAAGAAAATTTAAATATTATAAAAAATAAAAAATATAAATTTCAAGTATCAATTATAGCATTAACATATAAACAATTTGAGTATTCAAAATTATTTATAGACTCCGTTTATAAAAATACTAATGTTGATTTCGAACTTATTATTATTGATAACGGAGGAGATAAAGAAACCGTTGATTTTCTAAAATCACTTTCAACCGATAAGAATAATATTAAAGCCGTTTTCAATTCAACCAACTCGGGCTTCCCTAAAGGAATAAACCAAGGAATAAAAATAGCAGAGGGGAAGTATATTGTTATTACTAATAATGATGTTGTGGTTACCGAAGGCTGGCTCGAAAGGATGCTGGAAGTTGCCGAATCGAATAATAAAATTGGTATTGTTGGCCCCATAAGTAATGCTGTTAGCGGTGTACAACTCGACAAGCAAGCAAAATATTCCAGTATTGAAGAGATGCACCGCTATGCAGAACAAGTAAAGAAACAAAACTGCAATTTGACATTTGAATTTCCGAGGGTTGCTTTTCTATGTACATTAATTAAAAAGGAAGTAATAGAAAAAATAGGCGGACTGGACGAAAGATTTTCTCCCGGGAATTTTGAGGATGATGATTTTTGTCTTCGTGCTCAGCTTGCGGGATTTAAAACTATAATTGCAAAAGATGTTTTTATACACCATTACGGCTCAAAAAGCTTTTCTGCAGATGGTAATGATAAATACAAAAAGATATTAGAAACAAATCAAAAAATATTTGTGAAAAAATGGGGGGGAACTCCTGAAGATATCTGGTTAAAAGGAAAACAAATTAAAGGAAGAAATATCATGATTACTTTAAGTACGAACGAATTCGTTGAAAACCTTGATAGAGCTTTGTCTTTAATTGAAGATAAAGACTATTCAGCTGCATTTCAATTCTTGAAGAGCTGTATTGAAATGTATGACCGATACCATCATGAAGCTGAAGAACTTGATTTAACGTACCTGCTGAATTTGGCAGGCAATATTTCCTTGCTTTCAGGAAATAGCGAAAATGCAAAATATTATTTTGAAAAGGCATTAAATGAAGATCATTGTTCCTCTCTTGCGTGCATCGGTTTAGGTGATGTATTATTTATTTCAGGTAATTATAAAGCAGCCAAAACAATGTATGAATGGGGAGTGAAAAATAATCCAGGGAATCAAGCAGCAACTGAAGGATTGGAAAAGGTTAACAAACTTTTAAATTATGGTGGAAATGATAACTCTATAGTTGAACTTGTAAAGGATGAGAAAGAGACCGGGAACAAGCCAGGCGAATCCGAGTATGAAACAGATAAATTAATTGAAGATGCATACGAACTTTTTAATAATAAAAAATTCGACAATGCACTTAAAAAATTAGCACAAGCAGAGAAGTTGTTTAACGGACAGCTTAGTAGTCCTACTGATAATAGTTTTGCATCATCTTTTTTTAATATGAAAGGTTTTATTTACCTGGGGTTAAACGATGTTGACAATGCCAGAACCTGTTTTGAAAGATCATTAAATATCGACCCATATTCCTCCCAGGCATGTGCCGGTCTTGGAGAAATTTTCTTCATGACCGGACATGACGAACAATCAAAAATTATGTTCGAGTGGGCATTAAAAAATAATCCGGATAATTTAATAGCAATCAGTGGATTAAAAAAGATTAACAGCTTACTTGGTTATCCAGACAATCATTTTTCACTTAATGAAACATCCGGTAAAATAAATCAATCACGCGATATAAAAATTAATCATAGGGATGACTTCGGTAAACTGTTTAATAAGCTTGGACTCATAGGGAAAGGCGTCGAAATAGGCATACAGGAAGGTGTTTTTTCGGAAACTCTCCGGACAGGATGGAATGGGGAAGAATTATATTTGATCGATAGATGGAAATACGATCCTGGTTATAAAGATATTGCAAATGTACCGGACGATAAGCAGAAAGAATATTATTTGTCGGTTGTAGAAAAATTTTCCAACGATAATAGCATTCAGATAATTAGGAAAGAATCTTTAACTGCCGTAAAACAATTCCCTAATGAATATTTCGATTGGATCTATATAGATGCTGACCACTCCCTGGAAGGTTGTTCAAAAGACCTGCAAGCATGGTATCCAAAATTAAAACCAGGAGGAATCTTAGCGGGACATGATTATATTGACGGTGAGCTGGTCGGCGGAAGTTTTGGAGTAAAAAGCGCTGTTGATAGTTTTGTTAATAAATTAAACGTAACACTTTTTACAACAGAAGAGAATACATTAAAAAGCTGGTACTTTATTAAACCCGGTTTAATCAATAAATCAAAAGAAATTGAAAATATTGAAAGTGGAACTGTAAACAGCAGCGGAGTGGAATCGAATTTACATTCGGAACTAAATGAAGTTTTGGCAGCCTCATTTGAATTATTTGGTAAAAAATATTTTAAGGAAGCTATTGCCGTTCTGGATAAATCTAGAGAACTGTTTTATTCACAGGAAGGAAAAGAACTTATTTCCGCCTTTGAGAATTTAAAAGGATTAAATTATTTGGGGCTGGATGAAAAAGAAAATGCACGCAAATGTTTTGAAACCGCATTAGATAAAAATCCAGAATCTTCTCAAGCCTATGCCGGTTTCGGAGAGTTGTATTATCTGGATAATAATGATAAGGAAGCTAAAAAGATGTTTGAGGAAGCGTTAAAATATAACCCGGTTAATTTTTTTGCTGCTGGCGGACTATCTAAAGTAAACCGTCTGCTCGGGTTTCCGTATGATCATTCCGATCTTGAGGATTATATAACCGACGTGGATTCTTTTAAATTTAAAGCTGCTCTCAATCAGATTCTTGAGTCATCATTTGAATTATTCGGGCTAAAATATTTTGAAGAGGCAATTGATAACCTTAATAAATCTGAGGAATTATTTTACTCGCAAAAAAACATAGAACTGATCTCTGCTTTCGAAAACTTAAAAGGCTTTAATTACCTCGGATTAGATAATAAAGAAGCATCAAGAGAATGCTTTGAAACAGCGCTAAATATCAATCCCAAATCCTCACAGGCTTGTGCAGGCTTGGCAGAATTATTCTACCTGGAAGGCAAAGACAAAGAAGCAAAAACAATGTACGAATATGCCCTGGAAAATAATCCGGACAATCAATTTGCAACGGGAGGGCTTGAAAAAGTAAATAAATTGTTAAACGTGTCAGAGGCAAATTTTTAAGCAGCATAAATAATTAACGATGAATAATTCCGTTAAAATAACTTTAAGCATGATCGTTAAGAACGAGGAGAAATATCTAAGAGAATGTCTTGATTCTGTAAAAGATATCGTTGACGAAATTATAATCGTCGATACAGGATCAGTGGATAATACAATAAATATTGCTAAAGAATATAGAGCGAAAGTATACCGGTACAATTGGATTAATGATTTTTCCGCAGCAAGAAATTTTGCTTTAAGTAAATCTTCAGGCCGCTGGATCTTATATATGGATGCAGATGAAAGGTTGTCAAAAGAATCAATTGCTGAATTAAATAAAACAACTGAAAATAATAAGTTATTAGGATGCCGCTGCATTGTAAATAATCTGGATGATCATAACGGTAAGCGGAATTATATGCGTTATACCAGGCTGTTTCACAATCACTCCAAAATAAAATTTTCCGGAGCTGTTCATGAACAAATTGATGACTCGCTTATTGAAAACGGTTATGAAATTATAGATACCGGAATTGAAATACTTCATACAGGATATAATTTGCCTGAAGAGAAACTACGTGAAAAAGGCTTAAGAAACCTGGAGATATTAAAAAGAGAATATGAAAAAAACAATTCGTCTTATAACACTTTTCAACTTGCCAATACTTTTTCTTTAATTAAAGATTATGAAGATGCATATAAATATTATCTGCTGTCGGTTAAAGCCGATAATCTAAAACCAGAATATAAAGCCCATGCTTATCTTTTCCTTTGCGATTATGAATTAAGAAAGCATAGAATTGCCGAAGCTGTTAATTTTTTAGAAAGAGGATTGAATAACGATTACTCAAATACATTGCTGCATTTGCTTGCAAGCGATATATATTTCAGAATTAATAAAAAAGAAAAAGCACTGGAACATTGCTGCAAAGCTTTGGAAGAAAATAAAAAGACAATTTCCTTAAAAAGTAAATCATCTTTTGGCGTAATATTAAAAGCTGAATTGATTATATCGAAAGGCATTTATTATTCTTTGTTATCCGCAGATAGTACAAAATTAAAATTTTTTATAAATGAGTTTAAAAAAGAAAATAATAAACAAGCTGTTTTTATCGAAAGTTTTATTAAAAACAAAATATTCTCTGCTGCTGAGAAGGATGAAGTTCTTAAAATAGTAACGGCAGATAATTTAGATTTGTTTCTATTAATTATGGAAAATTATAAAGAAAAAAAAACAGCACTAGAGATATTGCTCTTACTTAATGATAGGTTTAGTAATAATTCCAAATTTTTAAAAACATTGGGATTATTATATTTCGAAAATAAATTATATAACGAAGCAATTAAAGAATATGAAGAATCTTTATTGCAGAAGGAAAAAGATCCTGCATCCGTTTTTTATTTGATATCGGCTCTTATTGAAAGTAATCAAATTGATAAAATACCAGATTTACTTTTATTTGCCGAGAATGAATTCGGGAATATTCCAGAATTTAATTCTTCATTTGAAAATTTAAAGCAAAAACTTAGCGAAATATTCAATGGTCAAACATTACTGAAACATTAGGAAATATAATGGAAGGAAATTATCAGGAAGCTGTCAAATATTTTCAAAAAAGAGATTATAAGTCTGCTCAGGTTATTTTATTGGGTTTAGTAAAGAAACAGCCGACAAATATAAACGTTCTTTATTTTCTTGCAGTGGTAAAATCTCAAATAGGTGAATTCAATTCAGCGGTACCTTTGTTTCAAAAAGTTATAAGTCTAAAAAAAGATCATACAGAAGCATATTATAATCTTGCTTTATGTTTGCAAAATCTGGACAATAAAGAAGATGCGTTAAATTATTATAAGAAAGCCATTGAGTTGAATCCGTTTTTGTCTGAAGCTTATAATAATATCGCGGTTATATATAAAAGCTTGGGAAAGTACGATGAAGCGGAATCCGTCTTAACAAAAGCTGTAAAGGTAAAACCGGATAACACAAATGCTATGAGCAACCTCTCCAGTTTGACTCTCGATAAAAATCATTCCAGGGAATACGCCAAAGCATTTGAGTTATATGAAAAGGGAAATTTTGCAGACGCAAAGGAAATACTTTCTAAGCTTCTGGAAAAAAACTCGGGAAGTATTAATTTGCTGAAATCGCTGGGGATTCTATATCATCAATTAAATGAGTTTGAACAATCGGCAGAATATTATAAAAGGATATTATCTATCGATAAAAATAACAGCGAGGCAGAATACAGCCTCGGCGTATGTTATCATAGTTTGGATAATAACGAAACTGCTTTAGCTCATTATAAAAAAGCAATTGAGTTAAATCCGGAGTATGTTGACGCCTATAATAATCTGGGACTGTTATATGCCTCTTTAAAAAATTATACTGAGGCTGAAAAATATTATCGTCTGGCGCTGAAGTATAATCCTGAATATTTTAATACAATTATAAACCTCGGCAGTTTAAGGTTATATGCAGATGATTTTGAAGGAGCCGGTGAGTATTTTAATAAGGCCCTATTAATAGCCGGATCAAATGATAATGATGCAGGTAAATCTGTTGCTTACAGCAATATCGGTTTTATGCATTTAAGAAAAAAAGAAATTGAAGAAGCAATTAAATACTTCGATATAGGAATAAAATTTAACCCCGATAGTGTACTGGCTCACTACAATAAAGCTGAAGCCCTGCTTGTATCCGGGAAGTTTGATGAGGGCTGGAAAGAATATGAATGGAGGACGGGCAGAAAAGATTTCGGGAAGAGAAAATTTGAAAAATCTTTTAAGCTTGAGCAAAATTTACAAGGTAAAAGAATACTTGTATATGCAGAACAGGGATTAGGCGATGCTTTGCAGTTTATCAGGTATTTACCGATGCTCAAAGAAAAAGGATGCTATATAATTTTTGAATGCGGCAAAGAAATGCATTCTTTAATAAAAGATTTTAAAGGAGTAGATGAAATAATTGAAAGAAATCTTAACGAAGCTCCGAATATCAAATATGATTTTGAGATACCTCTGTTAAATCTTCCGCAATATTTTAATACTGCTATTAACAATATTCCGGCGGCTGTTCCTTATCTAAAGGCGGATGAACAATTGAAAAAACAATGGACCGGGATAATAAACGATAAAGATAAATTGAAGATCGGAATTGTATGGGCAGGCAGCCCGATTCATACAAACGATAAACACCGCTCGGTAAGATTAAGTCAATTTATGCCGTTATTATCTATTGAAGGCGCACATTTCTATTCTCTGCAAAAAGGTTTCCCGGTTATACAGGCAAAAGATTACCAGCTTTTGTTAACGGTTTTAGATGAACAAATAAAATCGTTTACTGATACCGCTGCAATAATTGAAAACCTGGACCTTGTTATTACAGTGGATACTTCCGTAGCTCACTTGGCAGGAGCCCTTGGAAAAGCAACTTGGGTATTAATTCCATTTTTGCCCGACTGGAGATGGATGCTTAACGGGAAAGAATCGCTTTGGTATCCGACATTAAAATTATACAGGCAGCCGGCAGTAGGCGACTGGAATACGGTCTTTTTAGAGATGAAAGAAGATCTGGTTGAACTTGTAAAGAATCGAAAAAAAGAATCAGCAAATTTAAAAAACGAGATTAGTGAAGTTAATTCATCTGAAGATTTATCCGCGAATCAGGTTTCGAAAGGCGAAACTATTTATCTCGGACTAACTTCAGGTGAAAATTTCGGCTGGGGAGTTTGCAGTAAATATTTGAAGAAAGAATTATCTAAAAAGATAAACATTATTAATATAGATGAGCATAAAGAATTAAGTGGTATTAATAAAATTAACGGACCTGTTTTTCATGCATTGAATAATAATGATTTCAGCGGGCTGTATCCTGTTAAGGGAACAGTAAACATCGGTTATACTTTTTTTGAATATGAGCTGAACGATTCTGCAGTTAGGAATGCTGCGAATTATGATCTCGTATTAGGCGGCTCTACGTGGAATGAACAGAAATTAAAAGATAGAGGTGTAGAGAATACCGGTTCACTTATTCAAGGTGTAGACCCTGAATTATTTTATCCGGGAGAAGAAATAAAAAAAAATAATTTATTTGTAATTTTTTCAGGCGGAAAATTCGAGCTTAGGAAAGGACAGGATCTTGTATTGAAAGCCGTAAAAATATTGCAGCAAAAATTTCCGGATATAATTCTTATAAATGCCTGGTATAATATGTGGCCGAATACAATGCATTCAATGAGCGTTTCTAAACATATTAAATATGAATACAAAGGAGAAACCTGGAAAAATTTTATGATAAACTTATGTAAGATAAATGATATCGACGGCGATAAAATTCTTACATTGCCTGTTACACCGAATAATAAGCTTAGGGAATTATATCTTAACTCGGATATTGGTCTTTTCCCAAACCGGTGCGAAGGAGGCACTAATCTGGTTTTAATGGAATACATGGCATGCGGGAAACCTGTAATTGCTTCTTATAATACCGGTCATAAAGATATTCTTACTGAAGAAAATTCTTTAAGACTTGAACAAATGCATGAATTCAAATTATATGATGATAATAAAAAATTAATTGCCGACTGGGAAGAGCCGGAAATTGATGAAATAGTTGCAAAAATTGAGTTTGCATATTTCAATAGAGATACAATTAAGCAAATCGGTAAGAACGCTTCGGAATATTTGAAAAAGCTTACATGGGAAAATTCTGCCGATACGCTACTAAATTATTTTGGAATAGAAATTTAATAAGATATTTAAGAGATCAAAATACTTCAGCTCCGTTTATACCCTTCTGTAGGAAATAATTACTATGGCTAATATTAGCCGCTTAATGTTTCATTTTAATTGATTTTAGCTCGATTAGGACATTTCCTAATGGCATAAAATTAGTTTTGAATATATCGATTGAAATGAAAAAAAAGATCGCGAGGCGGTGGAATATCTAATTGTTTGTCCGACTTTTTAAAAGCCCTAAATACCATCGAATCTTTACAATAACATTTTAAATATAAACTCAGGTAAGAAATTAAATTCAGAGGAAATATAGTTAAAGGAATGTAAATGAAAAATGAACCGACTATCTGGTTATCTTACGTATCATTTCCAGTTACTACAGCCGTCTATTTTGAAAATGCATTAAGAAAAAAACATAAAATAATAACCTGCGGTCCGAAACTTCCGGAAGATGTTATAAAACGATGGCAATTGGACGATATTAATCAGCCCTTTAAAGATCATGATATTTCCACTGCGTTTAGTGCAGTAGATTTTAGGGATATGTTCGGAGCAGTGCCTAAAAATATTTTCCCGGATTTATTTCTTTGGATTGAATCGGCAGGCGGATATTTTCCGTTAAATATAAAAGGGAACGGATTTCCTACTGCTTGTTATTTAATAGATACACATATCAGCCTTAAGAATCATCTTCAATGGGCGAAAAATTTTGATTATACTTTTATCGCACAAAGAGAATACTTACCGGAATTTAAAAAAGAAGGAATAGAAAATGTTTTCTGGCTTCCACTGGGAGCGGATCCCGAAGTTCATTCAAATAAATATACCGGGAAGAAATACGATGTGGGGTTTGTCGGTTCGGTAAATACGCAACTTCATAGTAGGCGTGCGGAACTGTTGAACAAAATTAAATCTGTAGCGAATGTCAATTATAAAAGATGCTGGCTCGATAAGATGGCGGAGTTTTTTTCCGCTTCGAAAATTGTATTTAATAATGCAATTAATAATGATTTGAATATGAGACTTTTTGAAGCTATGTCGATAGGATCTTTTCTGCTTACCGATAATGCGAAGAACAGCGGACAGGAAGAAATGTTTAAAGATGGAGAAGACCTGGGCATTTATACGGATGACAATATTGTCGACAAAGTTAGATACTATTTAACACATGACTCGGAAAGAGAAAAGATTGCCGGACACGGGCATGAACTAATTTATAATGCACATACATATTTTCATAGAACTGAAGAAATGTTAAATGTTTGTTTCGGTAAAAAAAGCGATACTCCGTCTGCAGGAGAATGGCGCTTTAGATCAGCCGGTAAAAATTTTACTGCTGTAACCAAAGATATAGCAGCAAAGAGTAGTTCAGCGGAAAAGAAAAGAAGTTTTGTAATTCCGGTGCTGGATATGTCGCCTGCAAGTCCTTATAATATAGTTAAACTTCTTGATGATTTGGACGATATTCAGGGCAATGTAATAGTAATTTTCAATTCACTTGAAATGGCTGAGAAATTAAAAGATCATCCTAGAATTAATTATTATGCTGCGATGAAAAAAAATGTGGGAGTATCGAGAGCCTGGAATATCGGGCTGAACATGTCGCAGACGCCGGTAACATTTGTAATAAATTCTGATCTTCATTTAACCAAAGAAACAATTTTAAACATGGAAGATTTTTTATTAAAACTGCCGGATGCCGCTATAGTCGGGCCTCAGGGTTCATTCTTTAATTTTCATTCGGCAAAGGACATGTTATATTTCAATAAAAACTCATTTAGGCATCCTATGGATGTAGATGCTGTTTCAGGATTTTTATTTGCAGTTAAAACTGAGCTGTTCAACAGCGGCGTGCTGAAATTTGATAACCAGTATACACCATGTTATTTTGAAGAATGGGACATGGGTCTTCAAATAAAACAGAACGGGTTAAAATCATTTATTGTTCCGGTTAACGGTTATGAGCATGAATGGAGCGGCTCTATAAGGGCTTTAAGAAAAATTAATTATTTGGATAAAGAAGAAACAGCCGGCGAAATACTCAACCGTAACCGCCAATTATTCTGGAGTAAGTGGAAGGCTATTGACAGCCTAAACGGAGAAGACTCAACCTTGCTTGATAGTTATTTGAAGAATTTGATTAATGAGCAGGTAGATGAACTGGTTCTTAAAAATGAATTTGAAGAAGCCGAAAAACAACTGAATAATTTATCGGTTCAATACCCAAACGATAAAAGTATACTGGAGAAGTTAGGTTTGCTCTTATATAAATCAGATAATTTGGAAAAGGCGCTTGAGGTATTTGAAAAGATTCAGAAGTTGGACCCGGATTATAAAATAAATACAACCATATCAAATTTATTTTCAAAGAATAATATTACTGCCGGTAATGACGGAATTATGAAATCAAAAGAAGATAAATATTACAGTAACACCCGGCCCGATGTACAAAAGCTGGTTAATCCTGCTTCAAAAATAATCCTTGATGTGGGCTGCGGATCGGGGGATATGGCCTTTGAATTGAAGAATAAACTTAATGCAGAAGTATGGGGCATTGAATTTAATTCCAAAGCTGCTGCTTTAGCAGATAAAAAAATTGACTATGTTATTTCAGGCAGAGTTGAAGATTCAATAGCCCTGCTTCCTGATAATTATTTTGATACAATTATATTTGCCGATGTGCTTGAGCATTTGGTTGATCCGTATAACGTGCTGGCAAGTATAAAAAGTAAATTAAGTAAAAAAGGAGAGTTAGTTACAAGTATTCCTAATGTTAGGCACTGGTCGATTGTTAAGCAGCTTCTTGAGGGCAGATGGGATTACCAGGAATTCGGAATAATGGACAGCACACATCTCAGGTTTTTTACTCGTCAATCCATATTTAATATGTTCGATAAAGCCGGATTAAATATTACCAATATCATCTATGTTGTAGCCGAAATGCAGGGCTTAACAAATGAATTGGTTTCAGCAATGAAAGACTCAAATATAAACGTAGATACGCTAAGCGACGAGTCAAAACATTTTCAATATATAGTAAAAGCGGTTATAAAATAAAATTGATTAAAAATAAACAAAATTATTCGAAACTATAATATTTGATAAGTACTTTTTGAATATACGTCAACATCATTAAAAGTTTTTAAAAAAAACGCTTTTCTATGCAGTACACAGCATTTTAACACTTTTAATTTTTTAAGATTCAAGCTAAACAATTAAAACTTGCTACCGATAATAAACTTGAGAATAAAATATTCTCAATAAATAAATAAATGCGGATATGGATATCCGTAAAAACAAAATTAAATAAACATGGAGGTTTATTATGGGTGGTTTCTCAATTAACACCAATATCGATGCATTGCAGGCATACAATGCTTTAGCAACGGTTAACGCAAATACTGAAAAAGCTCAACTAAGATTAGCTACAGGCAAAAGAATTAATTCTGTTGCTGATGATACTTCAGGTTATGTCGTTGGAAAGTCACTTGATCAGAAAGTTCAGTTGATGCAGGCTGCGCAGAGTAATGTCGGGTCAGCACAAGATATGTTATCTACTGCTGAATCACAGTTAAGCAGCGTTAAAGATCTTATTACGGAAATCAGATCTAAAATCGCTAATTCAACAAATCCGGCAACTGACAATTCAAGTATTTCCGGTGATATTAAAGCGTTGGCAAATGAAATTGCAAATATCTTTTCGACAACAAAGTACAATAACACTCTTTTGTTAACGTCTTTGTCTTCATCTAATTTTGCATTTCAAACCGGTGCTGATGCTACAGATAAACTAACAGTAGACTATTTCGAAAATTCTGCCGGATCATTATCCGGAGCTGCTACTTTATCGACATCTGCATTTACTGTTAACAGTATCGGTACTGCTGGCTATGCTGCTCTTACGCAAATGGCTTCAGTCGGTACAACCGCAGCAGCAATTGGGAGCTTATCCGCTTACCTTGATACCTTTGAAGCAACAATTACTAATTCTTTATCTGCAGTAGGTAATTACGATCAAAGGTTAAGCATAAAGAACGATTTCTTAACTGCGGCTATTACCAACTCAACAGCTTCCGTATCGAGACTGTTTGATGCGAATATTGCTACTGAACAATTGAATGCAACTAAAGGTCAAATTCAACAGCAAGTTGCCACTTCAATGTTGTCTCAGTTAAATTCTGCTCCGCAGAATCTGCTTCGTCTCTTTCAATAATGGGTAACTTTTAGAATATCCCCCTCCATTCAAAAAACGGAGGGGGACTTCTAAGAACAAAATTAATTAAAGGAAAAATATGTACAATACAACTTTGGCAAAGCGAAATTCGAATCGCATTAACAATTATCTCGTTAAGGAAATTTTAGAGGCTACACCGCAGCAGCTTCTAATAAAAATATATGATTTTGCCATACTAAATTGCCAGAGAAAAAATCTTGCTAAAACTAACAGTGCATTACAAGAATTAATCAATTCATTAAGGTGGGATGGTGAAGGCGTAGCTCAAATCTCCGCAGGATTACACAGTCTTTATCAATATTGCCAGGATGAAATGAGAAATAAAAATTATGATATTGTATATAAGATTTTAACCGAATTAAGAGAATCATGGCTTACAGCTTTTAATATGTAAAGGTGATTTTATGTCCGGATCTATTTTAACTACATCGGGAATTGATTCTTTAATAAGTGCTTACCAGTCGCAGCAAACCAGTATATACGTAACACCATTACAGACAGTTCAATCAAAATATCAAAATTTATCCACATCGTATTCTTCAATTATTTCAAAGCTGAACACCTTTGTTTCGGGGCTTTCCGGCTTTACAGCAACCGACAGCAGTTCCATTTTTGCTGCTATAGCGGCTAATTCTTCAAATACAAACTTTGTCTCGGCAACAGCTAGTAATTCTGCATCCGTGGGTAATTATGATATGCGTGTTGAACAATTGGCAAAAAGTGATATAGCAATTTCTCAAAGCTTGGCTTCAAGTACGGCAAATTCAATAACAGGAACACATACATTTCAAATTACAACTGGCTCAGCGTCAGCTGATTTGGTTAGTAATGTAAGTGTAACTTTTGGAACGGGTGAAACTAATCAATCGGTAATGCAAAAGATTTCCGATGCCATTAATTCAAATCAAGCAGTTGTAACCTCTCAATCTGAAACTTCAGCTAATTCTTATACGGGTGCGGCCAGTACCATAAGTTTTAATGTTGGCGGAACTACTACTACGGTTAGTGTAAATTCAGGCGGAAGCGGAAGCGAAACATACGATCAGATATTAAAAGACTTGGTACAAAATATAAACTCAAATGTTTCGGGAGTAACTGCCCAAATTGTAGCAGATCCTAATAACTCTTCAAATGAAATGCTTCAAATTACCGTTAATGATACTTCAAAAAGCATTAGTATTTCAGATTCCAGCGGAACGCTTGCTGCCGATCTCGGCATTACTACTTCAAATTTAATTGGAGCTTCAGGAATTGTAACAGCATCCGCATTTACGCCATCTACAGATTTATCGCAGCTCTCTGTTAAATCTAAGAATACGGGGTTAGATTATATAATAAAGAATATTTCGGATACCAGCGGCGGAACGGCATTAAGCTCAATAAATTTTAATCTCGGAACAACTAGAACTACATTCGATCAAAGTTCTAACACTGCTGGATTTGTATATTCGGATACATCACTTGCAGGAAATCAGCTAAATGCCAAATTAAATTTTAACGGGCTTGAAATTCAAAGAGATTCAAATTCTATCAGTGATCTTGCAAATGGAGTAACCTTTAATTTAAATTCTGTTATGCAGGCTT
Organism: Ignavibacteriaceae bacterium; assembly: GCA_046705645.1. GTDB lineage: Bacteria > Bacteroidota > Ignavibacteria > Ignavibacteriales > Ignavibacteriaceae > FEN-1297. Next base: position 16,764 of record JBJKQE010000227.1, read on the forward strand.
CCGATCCGGATACTACTGTTTCGATAAACAGTGATGTTTCGTCAATGCAGAATCAAATAAATACTTTTATTACTAATTTTAATTCTCTTTACACTTATCTTAAAACAAATTCAGCTGTATCCGATACCAGCGGCAGAGGAGTATTGACCGGCGATACTAACGCATCTTCAATTTTAAATTTAATGGCGCAAACTTCTATCACTCCGGTTTCTGGATTATCACAAAATGCTATTAACCTGCTTTCATCAATCGGAATTTCTTTTGATTCAACTAATGGCTTGAGTGTTTCGAATAGTTCTTTGCTTACTCAAAGTTTGACAAATAATTTATCTCAAGTGAAAGATTTATTCAATTCCAAAAACGGAATTGCAAATGCACTTTATACTTCGCTGAATCCGTATATTGGTACAACCGGTTTTCTTACTACACAACAGTCTTCATATGACAGCAATGTTCAGAATTATAGTGATAGAATTTCAGCAGCGCAAGCGAATATTTCAAAAAGCTCGGACAACTTGCGAACTCAATATGAAACCCTTCAAGCACAGCTTGTGGACTTAACGAATACGGCACAAACTTATTTTGGTGTTACTATTACAGATTATTTTAACTCTTAGTTTTTTATGAAAGATAGAATAGAACGGATCAAGATTCTCTTAAAAGAAGCCGATAAAAGCTTAAATGATATCACAAACAGCAATTTTGGCGGAAATTTTGCCTATGTTAAAAAATTGTTAAACGAGTCACAAAAGCACAAATCGTTTCTTTTAACTAATTATACTAAAGAAGAATTGATGATTTTTGAACCTGAATTAACTAATTTAACTAAACAAATTAGGAAATCTTTCGATAGTATTATTGAGAATAAAAAAATTGAATTGGATAGAATAAAAGTTCAAATGAAATATAAATTAAATCAGAAAAAATTGATTAACTACATCAGGTAAAAACATGCAAATAAAACCTCTTTCAAATAACAATTATTTATCCGGCGCAAAGTCTCCTGAAAAAACCCAAAACAATAAAAACAACAGCGGTAAATCGGTTAAAGACAAACTCGAATTATCGAAAGAGGCTTTGAGTATTCAAAAGTCTAGCGATCAAGAAACGAAAATGGATGAAATTAAAGATAAGATTAATAATAATTTTTACGACAAGGATGAAGTTGTCAATAAAGTAGCAGATAAAATCCTAAGTCAAATAAAGAAAAGTTAAAAGATATTTGTTCCTCCCTAAGAGTAATGCAAACTAATTTATTTTTTAAAATTAGTTTGCTAATGATCTCCTAAATTTTTATTATATTTGCTCGTAATAATAAATTATAAGAGTTAACATATAATAAATTGGTAATGTCCACAATTGATACCGTTCAGGACGATAAATTAAAACTTCTAGGTAAGCTATCAGCCAGTTTGGTACATGACCTGCGCAATCCTTTATCCGTCATTAAATTAAACCTTGATTATTTAAAGATGGTTGAAAATGAACTTCCTGCCGAAGCAAATGAATCTATAGATGTTTGTTTGGATGCATTAGAACGTATTCAATATTTGATTGAAGATATTCTAACTTTTACTCGTAAAAATTTTAATGGTAAAAAAGCTTGTTCGATAAACGGGATAACTAAAAGCGCTTTTGATATTATGCGGATAAATGCGGAAAGAAAAAATATCAAAATGGAACTTGAATTAGATCCGTCGGAGACCATAGGCTATTATGATAAAAGTAAGCTTTTACAAGTTTTTATAAACCTGATTACAAATGCAATTGAATCGTGCGATAAAAACGGTGAAATTAAAATTAAAACATATATGGAAGGAACGGATTTTTTAATCTGGGAAATTAGAGATAATGGTATCGGCATAATGGAAGAAGACAAAGAGAAGGTATTTCAGGATTTTTATACTAGTAAAGAAAAAGGTACCGGTCTGGGTTTAAGTGTCTGTAAAATGCTCTTAGAAGAGTCCAATGCAATTTTGGACTTTGAAAGTACATATGGAGCAGGTACAAGATTCTTTATAAAGTTTAATCTACATTTAGAAGAGGAAAATGCAGAAATTCAAAATACTAATCATTGACGACGATAATCTAATTTGCATCTCATTAAAAAGACTTCTTATCAAGCTTGGTTATGATATAGAAACATGCGAAGACGCAGGAGAGGCATTTAATAAGATTGAAGAATTTGAACCCGATATTATTCTGCTTGATATTTACTTAACCACTCACAACGGATTAGAACTTCTAAAACAGTTTCAGAAAAAATATTTTCATATTCCTGTTATAATGATTACTGGATATTCCGATGTTAAAATGGCTGTAACTGCTATAAAATCCGGTGCCTATGACTTTTTATTAAAGCCCATCGATATTGAACAATTACAGCTTGTACTTAAGAAGGCTCTGGAAAATTTATCCTTGAGGTCTGAAGTTGAAAAGCTTCAATTAATGGTTAAAGAGGATGAACTTACCAGGGAGTTTTTTGGCAATAGTACAAAAATTAAAAGGCTTCTTTCTTCTGTTGAAAAATTAGCCGGCAGTGGAGATACTACTATACTTCTTGAAGGAGAAAGCGGTACCGGTAAAGAAGTATTTGCAAGATACATTCATCAGAATAGTCCTAGAAAAAATTCATCTTTTATTCAAATAAATTGCTCTGCAATTCCTAAAGAATTAGCAGAAAGTGAGTTGTTCGGCCATGAAAAAGGAGCCTTTACAGGTGCTATGCAGAAAACCAAGCTTGGTAAATTTGAACTTGCTAACGGGGGTACTATTCTTTTGGATGAAATAGGCGAGCTTTCTTTAGACCTTCAGGTTAAACTGCTGAGAGTATTACAGGAGAAAAAATTTTATAGACTTGGCGGAGAAAAAGAAATATCAGTTGATGTACGTGTTCTTGCCGCCACAAATAGAAATCTTGAGGAAGAAGTAAAAAACGGAAATTTTCGTGAAGATTTATATTATCGTTTAAATGTTGCCAATGTTTTAATTCCTGCTTTAAGAGAGCGAAAAGAAGATATTCCGATTCTTGCATATTCCTTTTTAAAAGAATTTTCGAAAAAATTTAACAAAGAAATAAAAGGTATAAATTCCGAAGCGCTGGAACTTCTTACTTCATATCCGTGGAAGGGAAACATACGCGAACTGCGTAATGTGATGGAGCGTGCTATTATTCTTTTGGATGGTAATGAATTAAAAGAAAACCATTTTAGCTTTTTACAGGAGTCCGGGTCTGCTGCTATTATTGATGATGAAAAATTTGTTTTAAAAATCCCTTCTAATGGAATTAAGATTGACCATGTTTTAAAAACACTTTTACAAAAAACTTTAAAAATTACGAATGGCAACCAGGTAAAAGCTGCAAAAATTTTGGGCTTATCGAGATCAAAACTGAGATATAGAATGGAACAGCTTGGAATTGAAGTAACTAAGAATATTAAATAATCTCATTTTTCTCAGCAGGTATAAATGCAACTTTAAATGTACTGCCTTTCCCTTTTTCGCTGACAAAACTTATCTCTGCTTTATTAATTTCGATGTATTTTTCAACAACAGCTAAGCCTAATCCGGTACCTTCAATGTTCCTATGCCTACCGGTATCTTCCTGAATAAAAGGTTCAAAGATTCTAGGTATAAATTCCTTAGCAATGCCTATGCCTGTGTCGCTGACACTTACAACAATCTTTTCATTTAATCTAATTATTTCTATTGTTACTTCCCCAATGTCGGTATACTTAATTGCATTGTCTATTAGATTCATGAATACCTGTCCCAGGGAATATTTATCACCAATAATAAAAGTTTCGCCGGCATTATTTTCATATTTTAAAGAAAGGTTTTTAAACTTGGCTTTTGAATAAAACTCCATTACCAAATCTTCCAGCAATTCCGTATCCAGGTTGAATAATTCAAAATTAGGTTCGAAGTTTCCCGTTTGAATTCTTGATAAGTTTAAAATTAATTCGATTGTTCTAATTAATCTTTTGGAACTGCCGTCGATAACATGAAATGCAGACTCCATTCCGGCAGGAAGTTTATCTTCAAATTCCTCTTTTAAAAGGGAAGTGTAGGATAGTATATTATTTAAAGGCGTTCTTATTTCATGAGACATTTGAGATAAAAATTCCGTCTTCAATCTATCTGATTTTTCAGCTCTTTCTTTTTCTATTAAGAGCTGTTCTTCCTGTATTTTCCTTTTTGTTATATCCTGGAAGATTGCAAGGTAATGTGTTGTTTTGCCTTGTTCATTTATTATGGGGGAAACGGAAGCAGATTCCCAAATAATGTTCTTTCCTTTTCCCAAATGCTTGAACTCGCCTTTCCATTCATGGCCGGAGGTAACAGTGTCCCAGATAACTCTTTTTTCAGGGAGAGACAGCATTTGTGTTAATAATAAATGAGGTTTGGAAGCTATTATTTCTTCCTGAGAATATCCGGTAACCTGTGAAAATTTTGAATTAATATATTCAATATTCCCGTGTGTATTTAATATTATAATAGATACAGGGCTTTGCTGAACCGCGCGTGATAACTTTAATATTTGTTCTTCGCCTTTTTTATGCTTTGTAATATCCCTCGCGAATCCTTCATAGTGTAATAAATCTCCGTTTGTATCTTTAATCGAATGAAAATTTAATTGAATCCATATAGTTTCCCCGTTTTGTTTTTTCCATTGAACTTCAACGTCAGCTGGAGAATCAGTTTTTTCATAATATTTTATTATTTCTTTCCTAATCTCCTTATTTAAATATATATCCCTGCTAAGATTTAGTTTTAGTGATTCTTCAGGTGTATTGCAACCGAGGATATTTGCAAATGCTAAATTTGCCGAAAGAATCTTCCCTTCAGAATCCGAAGTGTAAATTCCAACCGGAGCAAATTCGAAAAAATTTTTATACTTCTGCTCGGATATTCTAAGGTATTCCTCTGCCTTTTTACGTATATCTATATTTTGTCCGACTGTAGAAAATGCAACAGTTTCTCCTTTTGCATTTTTTATTGGAGATATAGTTAATGAAACAAAAAAGTTTTCTTTATTCTTTTTAATTCTAATAGTTTCAAAATTTATTATAGATTCTCCGGCATTTAATCTTCGCATTATCTCGTTCAGCTCCTTGCTCTTTTCCGCAGGAACAATAATTGAAACATGTTTGCCGATAATTTCTTCAGGCGAATAACCATACAACAATGCTGCTCCATTGTTCCATGAAATAATTTTTCCTTCAGGTGTTTTGCTAAAAATTGCATCCATTGAAGATTCAACTATTGCTGCAAGATGTGAAGCGATTTTTTCCCTTTTCCTCTTTTCCGAAATATCTGAGAAAATAATTATTGAGCCGGCGATTTTCCCATTGTCATTAGTAACCGTAGAACTGCTAACTTCAACCCATAAGACTTCTTCATCTTTTTTCTTTAAGTCAAGTTCAAACCTGTTGGATATCTTATCGTTTTTTGAACTAATCTTTTTTGATATTAAGCCTTTTTCGTGATCAAATAATAGGAAATCGTTAAATTTTTTTCCCATCATTTCCCTGCTTGAATAACCAACCATTTCACAAAACCGTTCGTTAACAAAGATAATTGTCGTATCATCATCAATCTGAACGATACCTTCGTTCATACGTTCAATCAAATTGCGGAATTTTATTTCGCTTTGTCTTAATTTTTTTTCAGATTGAGATTTGAATATCGCTATTTCTATTGCGGTCTTAAGTTCTTTTTTATCGAAAGGTTTTACAATGTAACCATACGGATCGGAAGCTACTGACCGCTGCAGGATTTTTTCATCGCTATAAGCCGTAACATAAATAATTGGTATTTCTGTAGTCTTTTTGATTATTTCAGCAGCTTCTATACCATCTAATTTCCCGTGTAATTTTATGTCCATTAGTATAAGATCGGGTTTCTGACTTACTGCTATTTCAATTGCGGCTTCACCGGAAGAAACCGGTCCTAATACGTTATGTTGAAGATGCATGAGAATGGTTTTAATATTTAAAGCTACAATATTTTCATCTTCGACAATAAGAATACTATACTTACTCATTTTAAAAATTAAGACTTTTAATTTATAATAGCTTTAAAATAATATCGATTAAAAATTAAGAAATTGTATTTTATAAAAGCAAATAGCCATTGTCGTTTTTACTTCTTAATATTTTCGATGAAGTTCTAAAAATAATTAAGGGTATTTTAATTAAAGAACAAATTTAATAAAAAAAATGTTGGAAATGATTTGAGTAAATATTTACATGTTTTGTTGAAGAGTAACGGTGAATTCGGTTCCCATACCCGGTATACTTTTAACGCTTATTGTGCCTCCCTGAATTTCAATAAGTTCTTTGCAAATGATTAAACCCAGGCCTGTGCCAGGTTCCATTTCTGTCCCTGGTGTTGAATGCCTGGTATCAATTCGGAAAAGTTTCTCAAGATTTTCTTTTGGGATTCCTACTCCGTTATCTTTTACGGTTAAATCCACAACCTTTCCCTTCTTAACCGCTGAAATAGTAACCAAGCCGTTATGGTTTGTAAATTTTATAGCATTCGAAATTAGATTTTGCAGAGTTGAATTTAAAATATTCGCATCGGAATTAACGAAAATTCCGCTGGAGGTTTCATTTATTATTTGGATATTTTTCTTTGTCGCATTGTTTTGTATTAAACCTACTATATATTCAATTTCATCATGCAGTTCAATTTTGATAAGATTCATTTTTATATTGCTTCTTTGAACTCTTGACCATTGGAGCAGGTTTTCTATTAAATTATAAAGATTTTTGGCAGCATTATTAATATTATCTAAAAACATTTGAATTTCGTTTTGGCTAAGGTTATCATATTCATTAACAAGTGCATTTGAAAGGCCTAACAATCCCTGGAACGGACTTCTTAAATCATGCGATATAATTGAGAAAAGTTTATCCTTATTAGCGTTCAATTGTTCGAGTTCCTTAGTATATTTTTTTATAGCCTCCTCAGCCTCTTTATGCTCCGTTATATCAAACCCGAGGCCGATTAAACCGAACACAATTCCGTTTTCATCTTTAAGGGGTACTTTTCTTGTTCCTATTGTTAAATATTTATTATCAATTAATACTTTTTCTTTAAGTACATATTGCATTTCACCAGATTCGATAACTTTTAAATCATCCGATTGATATAACTCAGCCTGTTCTTTTGGTAAAAAATCAAAATCAGTTTTCCCAATAAGCTTATGTTGGGTAACGCCCATTGCATTGCAAAATTTTTGATTTGCAACAATATAACATCCGTTTATATCTTTTAAAAAAACTAAACCAGGTAAATTGTCAACTAAGGTAGTTATCTCCCTTTGTCTCTTGTTAATCTCTTCTTCAAATTGTTTCCTTTCCGATATGTCCCGCGAGATACAGTGGAAACCCTTGAAGATATTATTATCTAATATCAAAGTAGAGTTCTGTCCGTACCATTTTATTTCGCCTGTCTTAGTGCGGAACGGGTACTCAATGTAAGCTGAGGTTTGTTTTGATTCAAACTGTTTTTTGTAAAAACTTCTTACTGTTTCCTTATATTCGGGAAGAATTAAATCCAGGTAATTAGATTTAAGTAATTCATCTTCCGAATATCCGGTGTTTAAAAGGCCTGCATTATTTACATATGTGAAATTACCGTTTTGATTAGCAGTAAATATTATGTCAGTTGCTTTTTCTATAACCATCCTAAATTTGGCTTCGGATTGAGCCAATGTTTCTTCTATATCTTTATTTTTAATATCAATGTTGTAAATAGAGTATTCTAAATATGATGCAATATTTTTAAATGTAAGTTTTTCAACCGCTGAAACTCTCCGTTTTCTGAAAATAACAGATATTAATCCCAGAGTATTTTCAATCGAATTAAGCCTTATATTTAAAGACTTTTGATTATTTTTTAGAAAAGGTTGTTTTATGTTTTTTAAATTATCAATTTCAACAATATCATCCTTTAGCAAAACTTTGTTTACCCAGGCAGTAGGTTTGTTATCTTTAATCGAGCCGTTTAAGATATTGATATTTTTTAATCCGGCTTGAGCCGAGTAGACTAAATTACCGGAATGATCTAGAAGAGTTATAAAAGCAGCCTGAAAATTTGTTTTTAAAATTAAGCTGCGGCATACATCACGAATCAATTTATTACTGTTATCCGCTTTATTTATTATTTGGATAACTTTTCGTTCTAAATTTATAAGTGAGTTTAAATTTGTTGTTCTTTTTAAAAGAATCACTTTGGATAAAGTCTGTTCGATTGCAATTTTAAGTTCGCGTTGGTTATATGGTTTAATTAATAAAGTAAAAAGTTGCGGGTATTTGTCTAACTTTAGAAACTTTTTATTAGATGAATTAGCTAGTAAAATTATCGGAAGCTTAAAATGCGACCATACGAAGATTAAATTCTTAAATAATTTAGCGGGAATTCTCTTAGCAGTGTCAATAAGTATAATGTCAACTTTATTTTCTTCCAGATAGGGGTAAGACTTTTCAATCTTTGATATTATTGCAGGAACTTTATAACCTAATTTTTCTATTTTTGCCGCAATTGACTTACCAAAGACAGGGTCCCCATCAACGATTAAAATTTTAGTTTTCACACCAAATCGCTCCTATTTTTTACCTTTAGGGGCGAAGTTTAATCTAAGTCCTTCCTGGTTTAGCATTATTTATCTCTTAACAAGTTATAACATACTAATTCGTTATACTTATAATCGATAAAAAATTTAAACATTTTAACTAATTTTATGAAAATTTATAAAAAGGGTTACTAAGATAGTGTGAAATCATAGAAAAGAAATTATCTTTACTTTCACTCATATATATAAACTTATTTTCGTACTCCCGCAGAAATTTTATTGCGATAATCTGCAGCATAATTTTTTTTACTTTGCCTCAAAATTATTTTGCCCAACCAATCAAAAAATAGTTACTTATGTCTTATAAAAAATGATTGATACCGCTATTTGTTTCTTTTGTCAATTAACTAAATTTTTCAAATTCAAAGTTACATTGTCAGCATTTTAGTAAAATGTATTTACTTAGTTTTTTTTGCTTAGTATTAAAATGAGATGCTTGCCTTGTTTTACCTCTTTTTTCCACTTGTCATATAATTATTATAAAACAATTTCAAAAATATCTGTGAATTTTTACCTAAAGAATTTTTATATAAGTTCGATAATTAATTAAGAATGCTTTAAATAATTAAAATTTGATTAAGTAGGAGCAAATAATGCCTGAAGTAGAAGAGCAAAAAAAAGAATCTTCAGAATTACTCCAATTGGTAAGCTTTATGATTGGTAATGAAGAATTTGGAGTAAATATCCTGTATGTGCAGGAAATTAACCGGATGCTGCAAATAACCAAGGTACCAAATGCAACTTACTTTGTTGACGGGGTTGTAAATTTAAGAGGAAGAGTAATTCCGGTTATTGATTTAAGAGTAAGGTTAGGATTTGAAAGAAAAGAGCATGATAAAAATACAAGGATAATAGTTGTGGAAACGGTGGGGAAAACAGTCGGCTTTATAGTAGATGCTGTAAAAGAAGTATTAAGAATTCCGAAAAGCATTACAGAAGCACCTCCGGAAATAGTTGCCGGCACAACTTCTGAGTTTATAATGGCAATTGCAAAACTGGATGATAGGTTAATTACCTTAGTAGATCTCGAAGAAATTATTCATGGCCACCTGAATTAAGATTACTGCTTATCAATTTATTGAAGTTAAACAAGATAATTTACTTGAAGTATTGAACATGCAGCAGACAGATCAGGTATCTGCTATGGCAAAATAAAAAAGAAATAGCCGGTGATTCTTTAAATGAAATAAATAGAGCATCAAACAAAGTGGAAGACGACGTAAATCAAATAGCCTCTGTAAGCGAAGAGCATTGATCCACAACAGAACGGTTGAGGCGATAAGCAGCGTTACAAATTGAAGTTTTCAGGGTATATCTAAAATTGCAAAGGGAACCGAAAGTCTTAATAATCTGACACATGGTCTTGAAAAATTGGCATCGGCATTTAAAGTATTCGGAAACAGCGAGAAAGATTTTATATACAATCCGATTAGTAAAAGTAATTCATATATTAGACAAAGCGGACATATAGTAAATAATGACGAAGGATAGATAAAATTATAGTCCGAGGGGATTATACTTAAAATTATTATTAATGTTGGGTTGAGAACTCAAATCCGGTATAGTTTTATTAGAAGCATTTCTCAAATTTTAGTTGCACATCTTTTTC
>JBJKQE010000228.1:0-14941 GCA_046705645.1 Ignavibacteriaceae bacterium
GTCGATTGCGGAATAGAAAAAATAAATGGTATTAATTTTACCTTTTGGACGCCTAAACATAATACTAATTCTGTTATAAATGGAATTGCCTTGGGATTAGCTCCGGAAGCTGGGATTATTAATGGGATCAGTTTTGGATTAGCCGCCGTTGTTACGGAGGAAAAAACTCAAGGCTTGAGTTTTGGAGGATTGGCTGTAGTCTCTCAAGGTTCAATGAAAGGAATACAATTCGGCACCCTTGCTATAGTTGCACAAAATGAAATAAATGGAATATCAATTGGCGGTTTGGCAATAGTTTCTACTCATGGTTCGGTTACAGGTATTAACTTAGGAGGCCTTGCCGCAGTTTCAAATGGAGGAATTGCCGGATTAAACATTGGTGGATTGGCGCTCGTATCTCAAAATTATATGAGAGGAATTAACATAGGAGGTCTGGCAAATGTTTCATCAAAAGGAAAAATGCATGGAATTAATATAAGCGGATTAGCACTCGTGGGAAATGACGGTATCAGCGGAATTAACTTCAGCGGTCTGGCTTTAGTGTCGGGTAAATCTATTGATGGAATTAATATAAGCAGTTTAGCTGTCATCTCGGGTAAGGAAAATGGAATAACCGGAATTTCGTGTACACTTGGTGTTATTGAAAATGAAGGATTTGTAAGAGGCGTTAATTTTGCCGGTTATAAATTAAAAACAAATAATTTATTCGGTTTAAATTCATCTATAGTTATGTGTCTTGCAGAAAGCATGAGAGGAATTTCAATTGCAGGTTATAACCAATTTGATAATCAGTTCGGAATTTCTATCGGTCTTTTGAACTTTACCGAAAATTTGAGAGGAATTCAAATAGGATTATTAAACTTTGCTGAAAATAATTCATCATTGTTTAAAATTATGCCGATTATTAATTTTCATTTATAAAAAAATGAAAGTATAATTTATTATGAAAATTGAAGATGTTGTAGAAAAATTAAAAGATCAAAATTTTTTAATTCTCCCAATGGAGAATTTGGATGAAATTTTAACTCAAGTCTCGGTTCTGGCAGATAAGGATACCTTAATGAGTGATCATATTAGATTACTTGATTGGAATGGTGTTATTCTTATCCAGGAAATCAGTTCTAAAAATGAATTAGTAATAAGAATTTCTGATTCGATTGAACAAGCAAATAAATTTGTAAGCGAAAGAATGGAGACTTATGAACGAATGTGGGATGGATGCGGCTGTAAAGTAAATTATTATGAGTGATTAAAATAATTCTAAATTAAATTATGCAGGAAAATCTCCTAAATATACCCCATCAACTTATAACTGAAAGAATAATCATTAGACAATATAAGGAAGGTGACGGCTTAGCATTTTTTGAATTAATTCAAGAAAACAAAGAACGGCTTCTTGACAGCTTTCCTCTTACACTTACGAATACCGCCGATGAAATAAGTTCCGAACTTTATATCCAGTCTAGAATTGCCGAATGGTACGAACAAAAATCATTTTCGTTCGGGATATGGTCAAAAGACCAATCCAAACTTATTGGCCACATTAGTATTAAGAACATCGATTGGGTCATACCAAAAGCCGAACTTGCTTATTTTATTTCAAAAGATTTTGAAGGAATGGGATTAATGAGTGTGGCTCTTAATGTTATTATTAAATTTTGTTTTGAAGACTTAAAAATAAATCGTCTTTTCTTAAGGATAATGACTGACAATCCGAGAAGTTATAAGCTTGCGGAAAAATTCGGATTTAAGAGGGAAGGAACTCTTAGAGAAGATCATAGAACTTTTAATGGCAATCTGGTCGATTTGTTTATATACGGACTAATCATTAAAGATTATAAATTACTCTGACGATTTATTCTTTTTAAAAATAAAAAAGCCCTGTAACCGGGCGATTACTGGGCTTTAGCTCCTTAACTTCAAAAGGCAGGGGAGAACCTTTTGAAAGAGCCGACATAAATATAATATTACAAATTTAATTTTGCTAGTAGTTCTAAACTTAAGTGCTGAAAATCACTTGAAGAATGGACTTAGATTAAATTTTAAATAAATATTAATAAAATTTTTCTTTAATATTTATTATGAAGTAAATTTAGTTCTAATTTTAATAATGAAATGAAATCTAAAAATCACTTGATTTGTGATAATCTAAGCGTAATAAATTAAAAATTCAAAATGATAATCTACAGTATTACTACAATAGTCAAAAAAGAAGTTGAACCTGAGTGGTATAAATGGATGAAAGAAACGCATATTCCGGATATTTTACATACAGGTTATTTTAATAACCATAGAATGTTTAAAGTGAAGATTCCTACTAGTCTTGAAGGTGAATCAACATATGTTATCCAATATGAATGTTCTTCAATCGATGACTATTTAACTTATGCCGAGCATGAAGCTCCGAGATTACAAGCGGATTACACGTCTAAATTTGTAGGTAAGGTTACTGCCGCTAGAACAGTTTTAGAAACAACTTAGCTGTTAAAAAAACCGACTTATTATATCCGATATAATTGATCTGCTAAAAATAGAATTTCTTAAATTTTTAGCGGAAAAACATTCGTCGGGTAAATTTACATCATTTTAAATTACCATTAACTATATCAAATAATTATTCAACTTTAGATTAATATTTTATAAATTAAAAGGTCATTTAAAAACTTTTTAGTGAAATATTCAGGGAACCGTTCGCTTATGCCTTTATTAAGAAATACCTTCGGAAAATTTTTTTCTGTTACCAATCAAGCAGTATTACCAACCAGAAGCGAAATAGAAGAGATTTATAAATGGGATCTTTCCCCGGTTTATGAAAGCGACGAATTGTGGGAATCCGAATTTAAATGGATAGAAGAAAACATTAGCAATTATAAAAAATTTGAAGGCCGCTTTTCAGAAGATGCCCAAACTCTTTTTGAATGTTTTCAGTTTGATGATTTGATGGGAACTAAATTGGAAAGATTATATTTATATTCATCACTTTCTTATGACAGTGATATGAGAATGCAAAAATATCAGGCGATGCATGATAGGATAAAGAATTTGTTTACAAAAGTACTTTCTGCGGCTTCATTTATTAAACCCGAATTACTTTCAATATCCGATGATAAACTTATTCAGATGATCGAATCAAAAGATGAATTAAAAATATATAGACATCATATTGATGATATTCTCAGAAATAAAATACATACATTAAATAAAGATCAGGAAGAAATCCTTGCTCTTACCTCTGAAATAAACCAAATACCATACAATACATTTTCCATATTTACTAATGCAGAATTAAAGTTTCCTTTGATAAAGGATGAAAAAGGAAACGACTTTGAGATTTCTCATGCAAGATATTACGCTGCTATGTATTCAAAGGACAGAGCTTTTAGAGGAAGAGTGTTTAAAAGTTATTACGGCAAGTATATAGATTACGCAAATACATTCTCCGTTTTGTTTAATGGAAATATTAAAGCAAATATTTTTAATTCAAAAACCCGCAAATATGTTTCTGCAAGAGAAGCTGCTTTAAATGGCAACAATATTCCTGTGTCTGTTTATGATAATTTGGTGGAAGCCGTAAATAAAAATTTAAAGTCCCTGCATAGGTGGGCTTCACTTAAGAAAAAATTATTAAAACTTGATGAACTGCATCCTTACGATACCTACGTAACATTATTTCAAGAAATGACTGAAAAAAAATATTCTTATGAAGAAGGTAAAGAAGCAGTTCTTAATGCTTTAAAACCTTTGGGCAAAGAATATTTATCAACATTGTCAACGGCATTTAATAATCGATGGATTGATGTTTTTGAAACACAGGCGAAGAGAAGCGGGGCATATTCGTCGGGAACTACTTTTGGGGTACATCCGTATGTTTTATTAAACTGGTCAGACTTTTTAAATGATGTTTTTACTCTTGCGCACGAAATGGGGCATAATATGCATTCTTATTATACCGGGCAGTCTCAGCCTTATATCTATGCCAATTATTCTATCTTTGTTGCAGAAGTTGCATCCACATTTAACGAATCTTTATTACTGGATTTTTTAATTAAAAATGCCGAGTCCAGATCGGAAAAATTATACTTAATTGAAAAGTACTTAAGTAATATTACTTCAACTTTTTACCGTCAGACGATGTTTGCGGAATTTGAATCAATTGCTTATGCAAGAACTGAAAAAGGCGAAGCATTAACAGCGGATATTTTATGCTCTTTGTATAAAGAAATGTATCAAAAATATTGGGGACCGGATATGGTAGTTGATAAAGAGGAAGAATATACATGGACAAGAGTTCCTCATTTTTATTACAACTTTTATGTTTACCAATATGCTACCGGTTATGCGGCTTCGGAAGTTTTAGCTGGAAAAGTAAAGAATGATGGCCCTACGGCAGTAGAAAAATATCTCAACTTTCTTAAATCAGGTAGTTCTGATTATCCAATAAATATATTAAAATGTGCCGGCGTTGATATGAACTCATCTGAACCGGTAACTGCCGTTACCCGTAGAATGAATGAATTATTGGATGAAATGGAAGCATTATTAAAATTATGAAGAGATTTTTTCATTTCATTAGAATCCAAATCAAAATAATCTTAACTGAATGTAAAGAATTTTAGCTGAGGAATTTCCATGAAAATATATTCAAAAAGTGAACTGAATGAATTTAATCAATCCTTAACTTATGATGATATAAGTCTTATTCCAACTGAAATATCCAGAGTTCGTTCCAGAACTGAAGCAGCTACTGCTTGTGATTTTTTGAATCTTCATCTTGCCCTGCCTGTCCTTTCCAGTCCAATGGAATCTGTTACCGGGTCTGAAATGGCTAAAGAGTTAAGCAAACTCGGTTGTTTAGGTATACTTAATCGTTTTGATTCTTCACTTGATCAAGTTTTAAAAGATGAAAAGAATAACGGTGCTGTTAAAGCCGTATCAATCGCAATAAGTACGCCAATTGAAATAATTGAAAAACTCGCTGAATATCAAAATATCATTTGCATTGACACTGCAAATGCAAATAATAATGCAGTTTTGCAGAAGACCGAAGAGTTAAAAAAGAAGTTTAATGTAAAACTTATAGTAGGTAATATTGCTCATGGCGCGAGTTTAAAAAATTTACAAGATGCGGGTGCTGATGCAGTAAGAGTCGGTATAGGAAGCGGAAGTGTTTGTACAACTTCCATTCAAACTGGTATTGGCATTGGGCAGGTATCTTCTTTGCTTAATGTTTTATCATTTCGCGATGAACAAAAATTAAAAATAAGTATTATCGCCGACGGCGGAATAAAAAGCCCTGGAGATATTGCAAAAGCAATTGCGTTAGGTGCCGATGTTGTTATGCTTGGAAGAATGCTTTCGGGAACAAGAGAGACTCCCGGTGACGTAATAAAATATAACGGCCAGTTATGGAAAAAATATAGAGGTTCCGCATCTTTTGGTGTCAAAATGAGGAATGAGTTTATTGAAGGTGAGGAAACCATGGTGGGGTACAAAGGTGTTGTGAAAAATGTAATAGACAGTATCTCCGATGGACTTAGAAGTTCAATGAGTTATATGAATTGTTTAAATTTAAACGAACTAAGGAAAACAAATACTTTTGCAATTCTTTCCAACAGTTCTTATTTGGAAAGACTTCCTAAAATTTAAATTTATTTTGACATCTTAAATTATATGGACTAATTAAATTATTTTGTAAAAGTATTTCAAATTAACTTATTGCAGTTCTTAATTGAAAAATTATAGAATACATGGAATGATTAAATAATAAAATCCCTTATTGGTTCTTAAAAAATAATTTTTTAACAAATAAAATTAGTTGAATAAAATGAAAAACTTTTTACATTTTTTATTAGCTGCCTTACTTATTATTAATATAAAAATACTTCCGCAGAAGAAAGCTTTTACGATTGCTGATTTATATAAAATCAAGAATATTGGATCACCTGTTATTTCCCCGGATGGGAAAATGGTTGCCTTTGCATTAACAAGTTATGATCTGCCTAAAGGTACTTCAAATACGGAAATTTATGTAATGAATTTTAATGGCTCGGATACAGTTAACATAACTAATAATCCAAAAGCTGATTATGATCCTGTTTGGTCGAATGATAGTAAAAGTATTTATTTTATTTCAACAAGAATGGGAACACCGGAATTATTCGAATATTCATTTGATAATAAAATGACAACACAAGTTACAAAATTATCCACAGGTGTTGATGCTCCTGTTTTATCACCTAACGGAAATCTAATTGCATTCTCAACTAAAGTGTATCCCCTATGCAGTTCGGATGACAATTGTAACAAAGAGATAGATTCGGCTTCCGCAAAAGGCCCTATACAAGCTTATGTTACCGATCATCTTTTATTTAGACATTGGACAAGCTACTCTAATGGTAAATATACTCATGTTTTTATTTATGATCTTTCAAAAAAATCCTATATCGATTTAACTCCTGGAACATATAATTCACCTACTTTTATGTTAGGCGGCGGAGTAGGATATAATTTTTCTCCGGACAGTAAAGAGCTTTGTTTTGTTTCCAACCATGATTACGATCCGGAAGCTTCAACAAATGCTGATTTATGGATAGTGCCCGTAACCGGCGGTGAAGCAATTGATATTACAAAAGAAAATAAAGCATGGGACGGATGGCCTATTTATTCGCCTGATGGACGATATATTGCTTACAGAACCCAGATAATTCCTAAATATGAATCCGATCGTTTTAGAATAGCTCTATATGATAGGAAGATGAAGACGTCAAAAATTATTACAAATAGTTTTGATAATTGGATTGACGATTTTAAATGGAGTCCTGATTCTAAAACTATTTATTTTATTGGTGAAGTTGAGGGTTACTCTCCGATTTATAAAATTGATGTTCAATCGGAACAAATTTCTCCCGTTACGGTCAATCAATCTATTTCAGGATTTGATGTTTCCCCGGATAATAAATTTATATATTATTCTGCAAGCGAAGTCGGTCGGCCTAAGGAATTATATATGATAAATTTATCTAATAGGTTGTTTGTTGAACAGTCTAATTTTAATAAAAAATTTCTTGAAGATGTTGATGTACGGCCGGCAGAAAAAATGTCGGTTATAGGAACAGACGGAAAAGACATTGAAGTATTTATTGTTAAGCCTCATAATTTTGATCCTGGTAAAAAATATCCGCTTATATTAAATGTTCACGGAGGACCGCAAGGGCAATGGATGGATTCATTTAGGGGAGACTGGCAAGTTTATCCTGGGGCCGGATATGTTGTTGCATTTCCAAATCCTCACGGTTCAACCGGGTTTGGTCAAGATTTTACATCCGAAATTTCGGGTGATTGGGGAGGTAAAGTATTTGAAGATTTAATGAAAGTTACCGATGCGCTCGAGAAACTTCCTTATGTTGATAAAAATAAAATGGGAGCTATGGGCTGGTCCTATGGCGGATATATGATGAATTGGTTTCAGGCAAAAACCAAACGTTTTAAATGTCTTGCATCAATGATGGGAGTTTATGATTTGAAATCTTTTTGGGGTTCGACCGAAGAATTATGGTTTCCAAACTGGGAGTTTAAAGGTCAGCCATGGAATTCTGATATATACTCCAAATGGTCTCCTTCCAGTTATGTTAATAATTTCTCAACTCCAACATTAATTATCACAGGCCAAAAAGATTACAGGGTCCCATACACTCAAAGTATTCAATATTTTACCACACTGCAGACGTTAGGTATAGATTCCAGGTTAATTATTTTTAAGAATGACGGACATTGGCCTGATTATATTAAATCTATGCCTCTTTATTATGATGCTCATTTGGATTGGTTTCATAAATATTTAGGTGGAGCTCCGGCTCCTTATGATGTAAAAGAAATGGCGAGAAATTTAATATTTAAAAACTGAGTTAATTAAATAGTCTTTGTGAAATTTAGGTGGTAAAGTTTGGATATTATTTATTGATTGACTAAAGTTTTATTTTATGCATTGGTTCAATTGCATTCTTTGAATAATGGCGGAAGATATTAAACATTTTTCTTTCTTCTTCTATCTCTTTAATCTTCTGAATAGGACGTGTAACAAATTTATTAATCACCACTGGCTTCGCTATTCTAATCTGATTTTTAGATTTAGATTCGTTGTTTAAAATTTTATATCTCTGTTTTGATGTTTCAACAGGTACTTGTTCTACTTTTATAATTGTGCCTGAAGTCTCAACTGTATTGGATTCCATAAATGGTTTAACTCTTGACCTGTCTTTTAGTTTAAAAACAAAATAAGAAATGGTCACAACAATGAGTGAAGTTAAAGCAAATAATTTTAGTGAAAATATTATAATATCTAGAAGATCCATAAAGCTTCGTTTTTTAATTATTTTCAACAATTTTTATACCATTTGATAAATTATTAATTTCTATTCATAATTTATTAATGTTATGTCTCAATAAAATTTTTTATTTCATTTTGAGACTTTTGAATATTTTTAATTTAGTCCAATATATGATTAAACGAAATTAATGATTTAGTAGTAATTGATTTTCCTATAAATGTTTAATAATTTAAATAGTTAAATTACAATAGTTTATAAAATAAAATGAATAGGGTAATGATATGACTAAGGCAGATATAGTCGATAAAGTTGCAGCAGGAACAGGACTAACTAAGTTGGAAACAGAAGCTATTATTGAAGGATTCTTTAAAACTGTAATCGAAGCTCTAAAAGAAGGTAATGGGATTGAAATACGCGGATTTGGAAGTTATAAAGTTAAAAAGAAAAATTCCCGGCAGGCTCGCAATCCAAAAACAGGAGAATCTGTTTTTGTTCCTGAGCATTATGTCCCGACTTTTAAATTTTCGAAAGATTTTAAAGAATTGGTCAATTCAGGAATGAAAGAGTTAAAAACTAATGGCTAAATTTTGTCCTGAATGCGGTTCGAAAATAGAAGATAATTATAGATTTTGTCCTGAGTGCGGTTTTAATATTTCGAAGGCGGTAAATTCTAAAGAAGAGAGTGAAGCAGAAAAAATAAACTCCGAAAATGAAAAGAAGTACTCAGCAACAACTCTCATTTGTGATAATTGTGGAGAAGAAAATAATCCTTTAAATGAAATTTGCTCAGGATGTGGAGTAAAGTTAAAAAATACTCAAATAGATCGAAAGAAAACTTTACAAAAAAATGAAAATATAGAAGCTCATCGTCGACCCAAAGCAAATGCTCATTCCGATAAAAAGAGTCATCAAAAAAATTCTAATACCAAAACGGCTGTACAAGCAGGAGTAAAAAAGAAACTCGACAGTATTAGGATTATTACAATTGTTATCGTCGGTGTGGGGATAGCTGTAGTTATATTATTTTTATCCGGGGTTTTTGATTCTGTTAAAGTTCCAAATGAAGAAGCTGGAGTTGGCCAGAGTCAAAGTTCTGGAGTTGATTTAAATAATATACAGCAAATAAATAATCTTGAAGCAAAAATACAGAGTAATCCGAAAGATACTTCTGCAATTTTACAGCTGGCGCATTTAAAAAATGATTCTCATATGTTCGAACAAGCTATTGCCAATTATAAAGAGTATTTGGCTTTAGTTCCCAACGATCCTGATGCAAGGATAGATATGGGGATTTGTTATTATAATTTACAGAATTACAAAACAGCAATAGCTGAAATGAAAGAGGCTTTAAAATACGATCCGAAACATCAGATTGGTTATCTTGATTTGGGGATTGTAAATTTAACAGCCGGTAATTTTGAAAAATCAAGAGAAAATTTAAAGAAAGCTATTGAACTGGATCCAAATTCGGAATATGGTAAAAGAGCTGAGGAATTATTAAAATCACATGAAAATACAAATAAAATGAACGGAGGTAAATAATGCCCTGCGGCAAAAAACGTAAACGCCATAAAATGTCTACGCATAAAAGAAAAAAAAGGTTAAGAAAGAATAGACATAAGAAAAAATTAAGATAACTTAATCATATTTTCCTTTAAATGATGAATGGTAAATGTTATTTTAACATTTACCATTTTCTAATTAATTTAAGCCATCTTAGCTCAGCTGGTAGAGCAACGCATTCGTAATGCGTAGGTCGCCGGTTCGATCCCGGCAGATGGCTCTTGCTTAAATTATTACATACCTTTTAAACTTTATACTAAGTGCCATTCTAAAATTTATGGAATGTATTCTTGATTGATCTAATAATTAGTTAATGGATTACTGAAAATAAATTAATCTTATATCTTGTAGTAAAAGTTTTCAAACAAGCCGTAATTATACTGTATTATTTAGATTGATCCTCTCTAAAAATATTTCATTCCAAAACTGAATTTTAAGAAAGGTAATATTTTGATAAAGTACTTTAAATATATTCTGTAACTATAAACATTTCTGCAAGTTATTATTACTTCCATTATACAAACACTGAAATAATCTAGATATTTATGGGATTTTTGTAAGAATTTTCTTGACTTTCGACTAAATTTTCCCTTATTTTGGGGAGTAGTGGGGAATTGTGGTGAATTTTCCCAAAGGAAGGATAAATATTTGTTTAGAGGCCAATATTCGTATTCTGTTGATGCAAAAGGTAGAGTTAGTATACCTGCTAAATTGCGTAAACATATTAATGTTGAAGCTAATGATACTTTTGTGATGACAAAAGGTACGGCAGTATGTATTGATGTTTACCCTCTCGATCAATGGCAGCAATTCGAACAAAAACTTTTAGAATTAAATACATTTAATCCTTTAAATGCAAAATTTGTAAGAATGAGTCTTCAATATGCAACTGAAGATACATTGGATACTCAATCTAGAATCCTTATCCCTCAGAATCTTTTGCAGTATGCTAAGATTGATAAGGAAGTATTAATCCTTGGTGCTTTAAAGAAAATTGAGCTTTGGAACCCCGAAGTATACGATGAATATTTAAAACAGACGCCTGAAACCTACGAACAAATTGCGGCGGAAGTAATGGCAAAATGATGAAGATACATCATTCGCCTGTTTTGTTAAATGAATCTTTGGAATATCTGATAACTAATAAGTCGGGTGTTTATTTTGACGGAACTCTTGGATTCGGCGGTCACTCTGAAGGTATATTACATAAATTAGAAAATGACGCCCGGCTGATTTCTACCGATGTTGACGATGATGCGTTTAAATTTTCAAAAGAAAAATTTAAAACAGACGGGAGAATAAAAATTTATAATTTCAATTTTATGAAGATTGATATTATATCTAAGATAGAATCTATTTCAAACTACGATGGAATATTCGCCGATCTAGGCGTTTCTTCTTTCCAATTAGATAATCCGGAATCGGGATTTACTTATAGAATTGGCACTAAACTAGATTTAAGGATGGATAAATCCAGAGTTATAACAGCATCGGATATTGTAAATTCATTTTCCGAAGAAGAACTAGCTGATATAATCTATAAATTCGGCGAAGAGAAAAACTCAAGGCAAATCGCAAAGAAAATTAAAGAAAGAAGGAAGATAAAAAAGATTGAATCAACTACAGACCTCAGCGAAATAATCTCTTCAATTACTCCTTTTAAATATAGAGTTAAAACTTTATCCAGAGTTTTTCAGGCTTTAAGAATTTATGTTAACGATGAGCTTGGTGCACTTAAAGATTTCTTAACTAAATCAGTTGATCTTCTTTTAAAAGGAGGAAGAATAGTTGTTTTATCATATCATTCTTTAGAGGATAGAATTGTAAAGGAAACTTTTAAGTTTGAAGCTTTGGATTGTATTTGTCCGAAAGATTACCCCGTTTGTAAATGTGATAAGAAAAGCAGACTTAAAATAATAACAAAAAAACCTGTAACACCTACTGAAAAAGAAATTAACAATAATATAAGAGCTAGAAGTGCAAAATTAAGAGCTGCCGAAAAGATATGAAGAAAGGTTCAAAGTCATTTATCGGATTTAGCATTTTCGTTTTTTTTTCGTCTACACTTTTAATCTTGGCCGTAGTCGGAATAAAATTAGAATGTGAAAAGCTTACAAAAGAAAAAGTAATAACAGAGGAAAAATTTAGCGATATAAAAAATTCAAAATTAAATTTAATAGCTCAGGATCAAGCGTTGTCATCGGAAGAAAGAATTGTAGGTATAGCTCAAGCTGAATTAGGTATGATAAGAAGAACGGAGGCTCCCATAGTATTAACTGTTAGTAAAGAAAGAATAGATAAAATTTCCAATGAACTAAACAAGAAATATGAATAATTCCAGAGCAATAATAATTATAGGTATTGTTTTCCTTCTTTTTATCGGATTGATAATCAGACTTTTTGATATACAAATTCTAAAGAGCGATGAATTAAAATTTTACGCACAGCGTCAGCAGATGCATGTAGAAAAAATTAGTGCTGAAAGAGGATTGATATATGATAGAAATAATGTATTACTTGTTTATAATAGGAATGATGTTTCATTTTATCTTGATCTTCGAATGATTAACAAAAAACAAAAAAATAAGATATCGGATAAATTCTCTTCAGTATTCGGGAAAAGTAAGAAATATTATTCCAACCTTATGAATGCTTCAAATAAGACGATCTGTATAGAAAAAAAAGCTTCAAGTGAAAAAGCTTTGCTGCTTAAAAACTTTAAAATTAATGGATTGTTTTATAAGGATGATCCCACAAGAGTATATTATTATAATGATTTGGCTTCCCAAGTATTAGGCTATGTCGGAGATAATTATAGAGGAATGGATGATATTGAAAAATCTTTTGATAACGAATTAGAGGGGCAAGATGGAAGCATGCTTGTGTTGAGAGATGCAATTGGGGATATGATAACCGTAGCGGAAGAACAAACAAAGCCTGCTGTAGCTGGAGATAATATATATCTTACTATAAATAAGACTTATCAGGAGATATTAGAAGAAGAATTAAAAGACGGTTTATCAAAATACGGCGGGACTTCGGATGTAGGAATTATTATGGATCCGAATAATGGACAGGTTTTAGCAATGGCAAGTATTAATAATTTTAACCCGAATGAATATTGGAAATACAGCAACAATGATAGGAGAGATAAGGCGGTTACTGATACTTATGAACCGGGTTCTACATTTAAAACATTTTCAATGGCATCGCTTTTAGACAAAAATTTATGCAGGCTTAATGAAAATATTTATGTTGACAACGGAATATATAAATTTAAAAACGTTATCATAAGAGATGATCATAAAAATAAATGGCTTACTGCAAGGGGAGTCATTGAGGAATCCAGTAATATCGGAATGTCAAAGCTGATAGAAAGAATTGATAATGATTCTTATTATAAATATTTAAGAGCATTCGGATTCGGGAACTATACTTCTATTAACTTGCCCGGCGAAGTTAGAGGTACACTTAGAAAACCAAATGACTGGACTGCCATTATGAAAGCATTTATGTCGTTTGGTTACGGCGTAACAGTTACTCCTATTCAACTTGTAACCGCATATTGTGCTATTGTAAACGGAGGTATACTATACCAGCCTGAAATTTTATTAAGAGAAACCAAACATGATGGAGATTTGGTATATCAAAATGAACCTAAAATGGTGCGAAGAGTAATTTCGGAGCGAACTTCTGAATTAATGAGAAATCTATTGGTTGGTGTCGTCAAGGAAGGCACGGGAATAAATGCCCAATTAAGTTCTGTAACTGTTGGAGGGAAAACCGGAACCTCACAAAAATTAGTTGACGGAAAATATTCGAAAGAATTTTATAATTCTTCTTTCGTTGGCTTTTTCCCGGCTGAATCTCCTAAAGTAGTTTGCCTTATTTTAGTTAACTCTCCAACTGTAGGAAAATATGGAGGTTCGGTAGCAGCACCTATATTTAAGAATGTTGCTGAAAGAATTATTTCATTAAATCCAAATTATTTTCAGAATCCATACCAGTATAAGAACGAAGAAAATAATGAATTGAAAGTAATGTTTACTTCAAATTCTAATATTGGTCCTAAAAATAATTCGGAAAATATTTCTTCAAAAGAATTTCAGTCAAATATTAAATCTATAAATTCTAAGGTAATGCCTGATTTAAAAAACTATTCTATTCGCGAAGCAATTGCTTTATTGGCAAGGTTAAAATTGAAATATAAAGTTAACGGGTCGGGAAAAGTGATCGATCAAAGTATTGTGCCGGGTACACAATTACATAATGGATCGATTTGTATACTTAATTGTAAAGAGTCATTAGCAACCGGAGCAGACACTTATTGATGGAATTAACTCAATTACTAAATAGCATTAAAGCAATTCAAGTTATCGGAGAAGTCCAGAGGAAAGATGTCTCCGGCATTTATTATGACTCTAGGAAAGTAATTAAAAACTCCGTTTTTGTTGCAATTAAAGGTTTTAAAACCGATGGGCATCATTTTATTCTAGAGGCAATAAATAAAGGTGCAATCGCTGTTATTCTTGAAGATAATTCAAGTCTTCCCGAAGAAATTTTCATACTTGGAAAAATTGCAAAAATACTTGTTAAGAATAGTCGAATAGCTTTAGCTGAAATTTCGAATTCATTTTACAAAGAACCTTCAAAGAAATTAAAATTAATTGGAATTACAGGAACTAATGGAAAGACAACTACTTCTTACTTTATCAAAAGTATTCTTGAGACTGCTGGAGCTAGGGTGGGATTGATTGGTACGATTTCAAATTTTATTGGAGATAAAGAAATTAAATCTTCGTTGACCACTCCGGAATCCAATGATATGAATGAACTCCTGCAGGTAATGGTTAATGAAGGTTGCAGTTATGCCATTACTGAGGTTTCATCTCACTCGTTAATTCTTAATCGTGTTGCCGAGCTTAATTTTAGCTCAGCGGTTTTTACTAATATTACTTCGGATCATTTAGATTTCCATCGCACTTTTGAGAATTATTTAAAAGCAAAAAAGATTTTATTCGATTTCCTTGATGATTCTGCATTTGGTGTTT
>JBJKQE010000229.1:0-2851 GCA_046705645.1 Ignavibacteriaceae bacterium
CTTTTTAGAAGAAAACCCGGGTGTTGATTTAGTGTATGCAAATTCTAAAATCAGCTTTAAAGAAAATGAGACTTTTGATAGTTGCCTTTCCGGACAATTGTTAATTAATTCAGACTTCGATTCAAGAAATACTCTTCTTCATTATCAGTTTGGACCTGCCCCGGTATGGAAAAAGACTGTTCACGAAAAGATTGGGTATTTTAATGAAAATTATCGTGCAGTAGGAGATTACGAGTTTAATATAAGGTTTGCTTCCTTCAGCTTAAAAGCTAAATTCCTGAATGAAACCTTAACAATGTATTATAAAAATCCAAACTCAATTACGTTTTCATTTGAAAGCCAGGGAGAAGAAAAACGGAAACTCTTAGAATTTTATAGAACACCTCAGACATTATCTAAATTATATCAGCAGCACGTTAAAGAAGAAATAAATAGTTCAACACTACTGGAAATCCTACAAGATCAGGCTTTACGAGCTTTATCTTACCACGTACCGGGAAGCCCAAAACGGGGAAAAGATGAAAAATATTTTTCAAATTTATGTGCTGCAAGCATAGAATTGATAAAATCTCAAAATAATATTCCCAAGAAAAAATTAGTTATTCTAGTTGATCAAAATAACTTTAGTTTTATTTATGATTTCATATTCTATCTGAAGTCCAAGCGTTTTGTATTGGTTCTGGACTCAAATGATGAGAATCAATTAAAGTTCTCTTATGAGTGGGCAGACACTGTTTTTATTGAGTGGATGCAAAGGATTGCTTATATATTTAGTAATCTCAACAAAAGGCAAAGAATTATAACAAGACTGCATAGTTACGAAGCGTTTGATAATTTTATAAAACAAACAAACCTTCAAAACATTGATGATGTAGTTTTTGTCTCCGAAGTTATGATTGATTATCTAAAGTCTATTGATATAGACATTAGAAATAAATCAAGAGTTCATATTATACCTCCCGGAATTGATATTGAAAAGTTTGTATTTAAGAAGAGAGAACATGGTTTTAATATTGCATTTGTAGGTCATCTAATACAAACAAAAAATATTGCATTTTTGCTTCAAATAATGAAAATGCTGACTAAAAAGGACAGCAGGTATAGATTGCATGTTTTCGGTGAATTTGTTTCGGATTCGGGAGTAGCTCCTGATATTCCTAAAAGATATTTTCTTGATCAGATAAGCAAACTTGGCCTGGCGAACAATGTTAAATTATACGGATATATTGAGCATGAACGCATAATAAAAGAAATGTCCGATATTAATTACATACTTTCAACAAGTTATAGGGAAAGTCTTGGATTAAATATTATCGAGGCAATGGCTATGGGGATTATGCCGATTATACATAGCTGGCCTGGAGCTGAATCAATATATCCTAAAGAATTCCTCTTTAGTTATTTTGAAGAAATATTTGAAAAATTCGAATTAAAATATGAATCTGAAAAATATAGAGATTTTGTAATACGTAAATACAACAATATAGATACTAATAAAGATCTGGCCGCAGTTATTTTAAATTCTCAAAATATTATCTCTATGCCTAATGATAGAACCGAAAAAGGTTCTTCAATTAAGAGAAATGACCTAATAAAAAGCCATACTATCCAAAACGTTAATGATAATTCAATAAAAAATTTCTCATTTAACAATCTTAAAATTTTGTACTTAGCATTTGCAAATCCTGATAGCCCTCAAGTTATGGAGAAGATCCATCAACAATTATCTGTGATGAAAAAATATAATTCCGAATCTGCAGGTTTGGTTATAGGTTATGGAAGTTTAACAAAGAATTATTCATATGAGTATGTGAATTTTCTGGATTATAATCCTACTATGGATTTTAACCAATTCGCATTGGCTTTAATGGATAGACATGCTTCAAAGTTTAATCCTGATATAATTTATTTTCGCTATCCTGCATCCAACAAGTTTGTCTATGAATTTGTTCAGAAACATTCTAATGTTGTTTTTGAACATCAGACAAAAGAATTAAATGAATTTTCAGTCAGAAAAGATAAAGACGTATATTATTATAATGAGCAAAAATTTGGCATAAAAGTATTGTCCTTAGCACTAGGAATGACTGCCATTACAAAGGATGTTGCGGAATATGAGCAAAAACGTGCGGAAAAAGATATTGATTATTTTGTTTTTGGAAATGGAACATGGGAAGATGCAGCGCCGATTGTTAAGGATGAATTTCCTGATAAACAGGTAAACATTTTATATATGGGCTCTTTTTCTCCATGGCATGGATTTGATAGGGTTATAAAGGGTTTGTCTGATTATAAAGGAATAACTAATTTCAAAATTCATATGGTTGGTAATGGGGAAAAGGGAATGGAATATATTGCCCTAATTAAGAAGTACAAGCTTCAAAATAATTTTATTTTTTATGGGTTTAAATCGAGAGAGGAAATAAATAAAATTGCAGACATTTGCCATTTTGCTATTGGTTCCCTTGGTTTGCACAGGATTGGTTTTGATCAGGTTGCACCACTGAAACACCGTGAATATTGTTTGAGAGGAATTCCATTTATTTATTCCGGTAATGATGTTGATTTTTCACCTGAATTGAAATTTGTTCATCAGGTTAAAGCTGATGATAGTAGTATATATTTTAAACAGCTTGAAAAATTTGCTGAACTAAGGCTATCAGATCCTGATATAAAACAAGATGCAAGAAACTACGCATTAAATAATCTAACCTGGGAAATAAAAATTAAAGGAGTAATAGACTTTCTGGTCAAACTAAAAAACTTCCAGAATAATCCAAATTTAAAAAGAGAGAAATTAATCAATAAGCCTGATTTATATAGCGGAGAATTAATTAATAAATATGAAAAA
>JBJKQE010000230.1:0-4872 GCA_046705645.1 Ignavibacteriaceae bacterium
ATGTTGCAGAGGTTGGTAAAATTAAAATGGGTGACCCGGAAGATTTTTCAAACTTTATGTCAGCTGTAATTGATAAAGCTGCTTTCAAAAGCATAAAATCTTATATCGATTATGCAAAAGATTCTAAGGAAGCTGAAATAATAACGGGCGGAAAGTGTGACGATTCAAAGGGATATTTTATTGAACCTACAACAGTTGTAACTACAAATCCAAAGTTCAAATCTATGGAAGAAGAAATCTTTGGACCGGTTCTAACAATCTATGTTTATGAAGATAAAAAGTTTGATGAAGCTTTGGATTTTTGCAATCAAACTTCGCCATATGCTTTAACAGGCTGTATCTGGGGAAAAGATAGAGCAGTTATAGCAAAAATGTCTGATAAGCTTAGAAATGCTGCTGGTAATTTTTATATTAACGACAAACCTACAGCTGCAGTTGTAGGCCAACAGCCGTTCGGCGGCGGGCGTGCATCCGGTACAAATGATAAAGCGGGCAGCGCAATGAACGTACTTAGATGGATGACTGCAAGAGCAATGAAAGAAACATTTGATCCGCCTAAAGACTGGCGTTATCCTTTTATGACTGAAAAGTAATATTTTTTCCTTAAAAAATAGGATATTTTAACTAAAACCCGGTTTATAACTTAAGCCGGGTTTTCATGTTTAAAATCTCTAAACTTTTATATCCATTTTTATTATATTAAAACTTCCAAATCATTAAAAAATCATTTATGCTAAAGCTATCGAATAAAATTATTTTAATTTGTATTAGCGTACTTTTGTTTCTAAACTTTACAATAATTTCTACTGCTGACTCTTTACAAGTACAAAAAAATATTGGTATACCTGTTACACTTTCCGGGGATACTTTATTTTACATTAATGCTAATATTGGTCCTTTTACGGCTCAGCAGCGTGTTGATGCAATTGATAAACGATTATCGGAAATTGTAAAAAAAGAAATTGATCCTAATTTAATAAAAGTAAAAAATGTTTCGGGTATAACTAATATTGAATTGGGTTCGGTTGTCATTATGTCTCTTTCAAATGCTGATACAATAAAATCCGGGAAGTCTTCTTTTGAACTTGGGAACCAATATGCTTCAATTCTTCGAAAGGCTTTAAAAAAAGATATACAAATTCACAGTACCAAAACATTGTTAATAAATACGGGAATAACCGTACTGTTATTAATATTAATTTTCATTTTATTCTGGGGATCGCGAAAAATATTTCCCAAAGGTTATTCTAAACTTGAAAGCTGGGAAGGAACCTTTTTCAAACCTATTAAAGTACGAAATGAAGAAATTCTAAGTGTTGAAGCAATTTCTGCATTTTTTATTGTATTGCTAAAGTTAATTAGACTAGCAGTTTCGCTGGCAGTAATATACTTCTTTATCGTTTATTCTTTGTCGTTATTCCCGTGGACAAGGTACTGGAACGTGAAACCGGTATTAAGCGGAATCTTACTTGCCGTAATTGTTACTACAGCAGCTTTTATTCTTTATAAGGCTATAAATACTTTCTTCAACGTACTTAATAAAAAGGCGGAGGAATGGAAGGGAACTTTAATCAAATCGGTTAAGGTAAAAAATCTTGAAATTTTATCCGATGATAGAATTTTAGAAACTGTAAAATTCGGAATAAAAATCGGACGTTTTTTCTTCTTAATTCTTCTGTTTTACTTTTATATTACACTGCTTTTCAGTTTATTCCATTTTACACGTAACTGGGCCTCCACACTTTTCGAATATATAATTAATCCGCTGGGAAATGTTGTTATTTCCTTTATAAAATTTCTTCCGCATCTTTTTACTATACTGGTTATTGTATTTGTTACCAGGTATGTAATAAAGTTTATTAAATTTATATTCGGAGAAATTGAACGGGAAACAGTAACATTTGTAAAATTCCCTCCTGAATGGGCTGAGCCGACTTATAAGATTGTACGATTTCTAGTAATTGTATTTGCCGCCATAGTTATTTTCCCTTATATCCCTGGATCCAACTCTTCTTTTTTTAGAGGAATATCAATATTTCTCGGAATACTTTTTTCTTTTGGTTCAACTTCTGCTGTTTCGAATATCGTGGGCGGTGTGGTTTTAACATATATGCGTCCATTTAAGGTTGGAGACCGCGTTAAGATTGCTGATACAATCGGTGATGTTATTGAGAAGACCTTATTAGGCACCCGATTGAGAACTATTAAAAATGTTGATGTCACTGTTCCTAATTCGATGGTTTTGGGCAGTCATATTATCAATTACAGTTCTTCGGCAAAACAAAAAGGACTAATTCTGCATACAAGTGTTACAATTACATACGATGCACCCTGGAGAAAAATACATGAGCTTCTTAAAACAGCAGCGTCAGTTACCGAAAATATTTTAAAGGAACCGGAACCGTTTATTTTACAAACTGCATTGGATGATTTTTATGTCCATTATGAATTAAATGTTTACACCGATAAACCCAACATTATGGCAAAAATATATTCCGATCTTCATCAAAATATTCAAGATAAATTTAATGAAGCGGGTGTTGAAATAATGTCTCCTCACTTTTCAGGTGTGCGTGATGGAAATAGAATTCAGATCCCGGATGAGTATTTGCCTAAAAATTACGACCCGCCTCCGTTCCGGATTTCCCCTTTCGGAAATCTTTTCAATAAACAACAAAAGAAAGATTGACTCATAAGTTCATATAAACACATAATTTAAGTAAAAATTTTTATTGAGAAATATTTTTCAGTATTAATAAATTATTATTAATTTTGTTTGTCGGATTCAAAAAAATGGGAATAAAACGGGACAAATATTGCAGGTATTTAAATGTTAAAAAAACTCTTGCCAAAAGAAGAAAAATACTTTGAAGATTTCAGAAGCATGATTGCATACATTGAGGAAATGGGTAATCATGTGCATAAATTGTTTTCTTTACCTGAAGTCGATAAAGATATTCTCTTAAAGATTAAACCGCTTGAAATTAGATGCGATGAATTAAGTTATAAAATAATTAAACGGCTAAATAAAACTTTCATTACTCCATTTGACCGTGAAGATGTTTTTACTCTTGTAAAAAGATTAGACGATATAAGCGATATGCTTTTAGCTGCATCTTTAAGGGTTGATATTCTGAACATAACAAGTAAAATAAATTATGCAGCAGAACTTTCAACAATAGTTCTCGAACAGATTAAGGAACTGGGTAAAGCAATTATTGATTTGAAATCAAAACATGTAAATGAATTAAAAGCGGTTAAAGATCTTGAAACAGAAGCAGATAAAGTTTATCATCAAGCAATAAAAGAATTATTTAGCAACAGCAAAGATCCGATTACAATTATTAAAGAAAAGGAAATTTTAGAAATTCTGGAAAAAGCTTCGGATAAATGTCAGGCCGCATCTAATATTATTCTTGCCATCTTCTTAAAAAATGCCTGAGACAGAATGCACTTTGCTATATTTATTATAATCCTGGCTTTGGTTTTTGATTTTTATAACGGTATGAATGATGCCGCTAATTCTATAGCTACAATTGTTTCAACCAGAGTTCTAACACCGATGCAAGCCGTAATCTGGGCAGCAGGATTTAACTTTTTAGCAGTATTTATATTCGGTGTAAGCGTTGCAACTACAATAGGAAAGGGGATAGTAGATCCTTCCATAGTAACAAATTTAGTTATTTTTTCAGGCTTGGTCGGGGCGATTATTTTATCAGCGACAGCTACCCATTTCGGTTTACCAATTAGTGTTTCTCACGCAATTATCGGGGGCTACGGCGGTGCGGCAATTGTAAAAGCCGGCTTTGGGGCATTAGTACTTTCCGGTTTTACTAAGGTTATAATTTTTATTTTTCTTGCACCTATAATGGGATTTATAATTTCACTTGTCTTTTCAATTGTTACAATGTGGATTGTAAGAAATAAGACACCTAGAAATGTTGATAAACATTTTAGACGTTATCAGCTTGTATCTTCTGCTCTTTTTAGTTTGAGTCATGGCGCTAATGATGCTCAAAAAACCATAGGAATAATCGCTATTGTTTTATATACAAACCAACTGCTCGGAAGCACGTTTTATATACCACGTTGGGCAATTCTTTTAAGCTACACTACAATTGCATTAGGTACGATGATAGGCGGGTGGAAAGTAATTAAGACACTAGGGATGCGCGTTACTAAGCTTACTCCTTTCGGCGGATTCAGTGCTGAAACTTCTGCAGGTATGACTATTATTATTGCCAGTCTTCTTGGAATCCCGGTTAGTACCACTCACACTATAACAGGATCGATAATCGGCGTCGGATCGATTAAAGGTTTTTCGGCAGTGAGATGGGGAGTTGCCCGAAATATCTTATGGGCATGGATTTTAACAATACCTCTATCAGCAATATTTGCAATGATTACATATTATATTTCAATTCATGTAATCACACTTTTTTAATTTAAGTCTTTGTACTTAAATAAGATATAAAATTTCATGCCAAATTACCTACAATAAATAAATTAAATTCTTCAAAAATCAAAATATCTAAATAAAAATGAGCTTTTTTTTATATAATTAAAGTGTAATTTTACAATTGAAATCCAAAGTAATTTGAAATTCAAATAAATATGAGAATCTAATGACTGAAACAAAATACTTCACTCCGGATGAAGCACAGCTTACACTCCCGCTTGTAAAGAAGATTGTCAAAGATATTCTCGATACAACAAAAGAAATTCGCCTTCTTGCTGAAGATCTTGAAGGTGCAATCGAAGACAATCCAGAAATAAAAAAAATGGTAGACGACGTTAACGGATTTATGAGAGAACTGGAAGAAATCGGCTGCTTCTATAAGGATTGGAATTTCAGTGTCGGTTTGGTGGATT
>JBJKQE010000231.1:0-4139 GCA_046705645.1 Ignavibacteriaceae bacterium
ATGAAAATTTTAATTGAAGGATAGAATATAAATCTTACTCTTACTCTTTATCTTATTCTTAATCTCCTAAAAATATTCTAAAAGTTTTGAGCAAGATTAAGAGCAAGAATAAGATTAAGATTATTAAAAAATATAGGGATATAATGCAAAATTCAAAATTAACAGTTATCGGCGGAGGGCCTGGCGGATATGCCGCCGCTTTTTATGCTGCCGATCTCGGAATGGAAGTAACTTTAATTGATAAAGAAAAGAATCCCGGCGGAGTATGTTTATACCGCGGATGTATTCCCTCCAAAGCACTTCTTCATGTTGCTAAATTGATTAATGAAACTGAAGAAGCTAAAAATTGGGGTATTGAATTTTCCAAACCTAAAATAAATTTAAATAAATTAAGAGAATGGAAAACCGGTGTTGTAAATAAGCTGACCAGCGGACTCGGAATTTTATCCAAACAAAGAAAAATTAATTATATAAGAGGTAAAGCAAGCTTTGCCAGTTCTTCAGTATTGAAGGTTGAACATGAAGACGGGAAAACCGAAGAAATACAAATTGAAAAAGCTATAATTGCAACGGGATCGGTCATCGCCACAATACCTTTTTTAAATATTGAAAGTAAAAGAATTTTAAATTCAACTACGGCTTTAGATTTACCGGAAATTCCGAAAAGTATGCTTGTAATCGGAGGCGGTTATATTGGATTGGAATTAGGATCGGTTTACAGTGCTCTTGGAACTAAAGTTTCTGTTGTAGAAATGATGCCGGGAATTCTTCCGGGAGCCGACAGAGATTTAGTTGCCTTTCTTGCCAAACAGGTTGCAAAGAAATTTGAAAAGATAATGATTAATTCCAAAGTTCTTTCTATTAAAGAAGTAAAAAGCGGAATTAGTGTAAATATACAGGATGGTGAAGGAAACCTGACAGAACAGACATATGATTATGTTCTAATATCTATCGGCAGAAAGCCTGAAACCAAAGGCTTAGGTCTAGAAAATACCAGAGTAAAAGTTAATGAAAGAGGCTGGATTACAGTTAATGAACAATTGAGAACTGATGATCCTAATATTTATGCAATCGGTGATATTGTAGGAGAGCCCATGCTTGCCCACAAAGCTTCTCATGAAGGTAGAGTTGCTGTTGAAGCTATTCTAGGTCATAAAGTTGCATTTGAGCCGAGAGCAATTCCCGCTGTTGTTTTTACTGATCCTGAAATTGCCTGGGCGGGATTAACCGAAATTAAAGCGAGAGAACAAAATATTAAATTTGAAATTGCAAAATTTCCATGGGCAGCTTCCGGCAGGGCTACAACTCTTGATAGAAGCGACGGAGTTACAAAATTAATAATCGAACCGGATTCACAAAGGATATTGGGAGTCGGTATCTGCGGACCGGGTGCTGGTGAATTGATTGCAGAAGGTGTACTAGCGATTGAAATGGGAGCAAATGTAACGGATTTAAAACTTACTATTCATCCGCATCCGACACTTTCAGAAACCGTAATGGAAGCAGCCGAAGTTTTCTTCGGACAAAGTACACATCTTTATCGCCCTAAAAAATAATTTCATTAAAACAAAAAAGGCTCACAAATTTGTGAGCCTTATACTTTAAACTATCTTAACTTAAAACTTACTTTTTAAATCGTTTAAAATAATCTGAGAATTTACCCTTCTTAGAACCGTCTGATTTCTTATCATCAATTTCACCGAAATAATGCTTGCTTTTTTTATTAATCACAACTCCCGGTTTAACTTCCTCTTCGCTTTCCTGAAATGATTCCGTTTCTTTTATTTCCTCCTGGGTTTTCATTTTCATTTTGTTAACTGCGTTGAAAATATTGGGCCACAAATCACTATGCGGATATATTTCCAGATCCAACTCATCCATTTTTTCCCGAAGGGTTTTATTACTTAGTACATTATTTTTTGAGGCTTCCAGAAGTTGGCGAGCCAATATCAAGCTTTCTTTTACAATTTCAGGCTTAGTCAAAAGCAAATCGGCAGTTTCTTCATCACTATATTTTTCTATTTCATGCAAAGTAAATATAATTCTTTCTCTTTCTGCAAGAGATATTATATCCCGATCAAATAAACTAATTGTTGATTCTAATTTTCTCGGTATTTTATCTAATTTATTACCGGAATGATCTAAATTCTTCAATCCGTCTATATTTCTTAACTTATCCAATGCGGTAGAAATTGTTAAACTTTTCAACCATGCAGCAAATGTAATATCGTCCCGCATTTGCGAAATTCGTTCCCAAG
Organism: Ignavibacteriaceae bacterium; assembly: GCA_046705645.1. GTDB lineage: Bacteria > Bacteroidota > Ignavibacteria > Ignavibacteriales > Ignavibacteriaceae > FEN-1297. The sequence goes on from JBJKQE010000231.1 coordinate 2,259, forward strand.
TAGTGATAAAAACTTCTTTGGTAACTTCTTCACCTAATTTATAGTCCGCCAAAAGTCTAAGATTTAATGCAAATACCCGGCCGACATTCATTTGGTAAAGCTGCTTAAAAGAAGAATTGCTTCCCTGTTTAGTGTTTTCAACCAGAGAACGTATTAATTTATTTTCAGGTGCCAGTTTAAGCCTCAATAAAGTTGTTTAAAAATGAATTATTCCTATCATTTATTTAATATTCAATAAAATTTACACTAAAATTGAGAAATATTATATAATAAAATGAAATAATCTGTAAAAATATACTAATTAAATATATTTATTACAATTACTTGCTAAGCATTCACTTTTTTATAAATTTTCTAATAATTTTGCCAGTGAAACAATATCGTAAACAGGCTGCTTACAATTATAATCCTGACAAACATACACTGCTGTTTTATTTTCTATTTGTTTAAAATATGAAACATATGGTGCTATTATAACTAATTCTTCCCCGTCAGGTGAATAACACAATACTGTTTTGTAAGGAAGATAGACTTTTCTTAATTCTTTGATTAATTCACTTGTACCATCTGTTTTTTTATCGCACGATATTACAATTTCATACGACGGCCCGAATGCAAAATCCAAAGCAATTAGAAATTGAGTATGAGCCGACGGCATTGAATCCAATTTATATGAAAATGTCTTGCCGATTTCCGATGCCATTTCTTCATATTTAGAATTACTGGTTATTCTGCCGATTCTAAGCAAATTAAGCATTGCAATAGAATTACCGGAAGGTACTGCACCATCATAAATTTCTTTTTGCCGGGTAAGAATCATTTCACTCTTATCACTTGTAAAGAAAAATCCGCCGTTTTCATTGTCCCAAAAATGTTTTATAAAATCTTCATTTAACCGGACAGCCGATTTCAAATACTTTAGATTAAATCCGGCTTCATACAAATCCAAAAGGGATGAAATTAGAAAAGCATAATCATCTATAATTGCATCAATAGCTGCTTCATTATCTCTAAAACGATGAAGCAGTCCGCCGTCTTTTTTAACTAATCTATTAAAAATAAAATCGGCTGCTTTTTCTGCGGCGGTTAAATATTTTTCATCGTTAAAAGTTTGATAAGCTTTTGCAAAAGCTGAGATCATCAAGGAATTCCAATCCGTTAAAATTTTATCATCTTTGTAAGGATGGTTTCTATTTTCCCGGTAATTAAAAATCTTTTGACGGATCAATTCAATCTTCTGAAGTATCTCTTCTCCAGATAAATTTAATTCGGCAGCTAATTCATCAGCGGACTTTTTTATATGAAGGATATTTGTCCCGTTCATTATGCCGTTAACGTGATCGATCCAATTCCCCCCAGGTTCAACATTAAAAATGTTTTTAGCGAATTTCATTTCATCTTCATTTAAAAAAGACTTAAATTCATCCGCATCCCAAAGGTAGAATTTGCCTTCTTCACCATCGCTGTCTGCATCTTCGGCTGAATAAAAACCGCCTTCTGCAGACGTCATATCCCTTAAAACATAAGCTAAAATTTCTTCAGCCGAATTTTTATAAAAAGAATTTTTTGTTATCTGATACGCTTCAATAAGAACCTGAGCTAATTGGGCCTGATCATAAAGCATCTTTTCAAAATGCGGTACAAGCCATTCACTATCGGTTGAATATCTATGGAAACCAAGGCCTATATGATCATAAATTCCTCCCTGCCGCATTTTTGTAAGTGTTTTTTCCACCATTGCTAATGCTTTGGGTTCCTTTTTCCTTTTCCAATATCTTAAAAGAAAGATTAAATTATGAGGGGTTGGAAATTTCGGCGATTCTCCGAATCCGCCGTTTACAGGATCAAATCTCTTTAAAAATTCATGATATGCTTTATCAA
>JBJKQE010000232.1:0-20654 GCA_046705645.1 Ignavibacteriaceae bacterium
AATTTTAATTCATGTTTGAGCTTACGCAATACATTTTTTATACCAATAAAGTCTTTTATTATCATTGATATACCGGTAGTAAATTTTACTCTTTTATAACGATATGTGGAAGAAATTTCCTGAATTCTGGAAAATATTTCTTCAGGTATTGCAAAGTTAATTTTAAGCTGCTGTGAAAGATTTTCGTTTAACGAATTTAATTCGTTCATACCAATCATCTGGCCTTGAATTGTATGAGGGATTTGAACGTAAAGAAACCTTCCGATAACGCCGCTTAATACAACGGCAACCATACTCCAAAAGCTTACTACAACAATTCCTCCGAATTTAAAAGCTGTGTGATATAAAATAAGAATAGGACCCAACGTACATAAAAAGATATGGAACTCGAGCCAGTATTTTAAGTATCCGAATTTAAACAGCGCTTTCACTCTTTTTCTTATCATGTATGTAGCAACACCCACAATCATAAAAAAACTGCCGAAAATTCCCAGGCCGTGGCCTATTAATCCGCTCGGTTTCAATAAATCATTTTGTTTCATAAAAAATCGTACTTCGACTGGTGCTTTATAATAATTATATCCGTTAACACCGAGAATAATCAGTGTAAAGGCGCAGATTAAAACAAAAGAGGCTACATAAATCCGGTGCACAGTTTTGCTCATGATTTCATTTCCATATTATTAAAATTAAAAACCAAATCTAGATAAATAAGGTTATATTATAGCAAAATTCATGCTAATTAATTATTATATAAAAACTTGAGATTTCGAATTGTTAATAGTTTTAACTAGTCACTAAAAATAAGTTCTTTAACTTTTTAGCAATTAGGAATAAAATATAAATGAGAGTATGAGAAAGGTATGGAAGTTTGAGAATACGAAAGCGGTTAGATTACCGCTTTCAATTAAAATATGAATAGATTATCCTTCGGTAATTTCGTAAAGTGTTGAATATTTTGTGGAATTTTCAACAGTCATATCGCTTAGCTTATTTATTAGAATATTAATTCTTTCATTTTGATTATCATCAAATGCTTCGTAGGCTTCTTCGGAAGAGAAAGAATATACTTCTTGAAAATGGTTGCCTTTTCCTTTTACTTCATAAACCGAATAACTTTCCAAACCGTCTGCCTTTAAAAGATTTTTTAGTTCCTTGACTACGGTTGAATACTCATCTTTTTTTTCAGGTTTAAGTTCATATTGAATTGTAAAAATAACTTTTGACATTTTTTCTCCGCATAATTAATTAATCTGATTTAGGGTAAACTCGCCGGTAAATGTTATTTTCGCCGGTCCTGTTAATGAAAGATTGTTAATACTTTTATTCTCAACAGAAAAATCAACAATCAGTTCGTCGCCTCCTTTGGTAATCAAATGGATGGGAGGCATTAAATTATAATTAAAATAAGCAATCAAAGCCGATGCAGTTGCACCTGTTCCGCATGCTAGTGTTTCGTTCTCAACTCCCCTTTCATAAGTTCTTATTAGAATCTTACTATCAACTATTTTAATGAAATTTACGTTGGTTCCAATAGGTTCAAAATCGCTATGGTACCTAATTTCTTTTCCAATCTCAAAAACCGGCAGTTCATTTACATCCGAAAAACTTGACTTAGGATTCTCCGGTTTTTTTAATATATCCTCAACTCTAATTATTACATGCGGAGATCCCGTATCCACATAACTAGAAACAATTTTTTGATTATATGCCGAAATATAAAAATTAAACTTAAAATTTTTAGGCTGATTAAAATTAAACTTAATTTCATTTTTATCCAATACTTCGCCTGAATAAGGAATATTATTCGATAAAAAATTTGCTTTCCCGGATTTTATTCTTCCGCTTAGGTCGGCAAATCTTATAGCACATCTTGCACCATTTCCGCATAAACTTCCGGTAGAACCGTCGGAATTAAAATACTCCATATCAAAGTCATAAGATTTGGAGTCTGATATTGTTATTATTCCATCCGCGCCAATCCCATTTCTCCTATCACATAGATTTTTAATTAGGCTTTGGTTAAGAACAATATCGGGTACTTTATTCTTATCAATGAGAATAAAATCGTTCCCTGCGCCGCTCATTTTAAAAAAAGAAATTTTTTCCATTACAAATGCAATTTAGCTCAATAAGTGCTCGTTTTCAATAAAAATATTAATGGATTTTTGCAAACTTTATAGTTATGATCAATAACAATTGAATAAAAATACAATTAATTATCTTATTCATATTTTATCTGAAGGAGGCAATTGTTCAATAAATTATATATAATGCAATCTATATAGATAATTTTTATTAAAAGAATTAAACTTTTTTGGAATTTTCGGTTGTCTAAAAAATATCACTTTAACTACGGAGGAAAATATTGAAGCATTTAACTTCTACTATTGTAATCTTTTTAAATTTAATTATATTTTTTATCGGCTATACCTTAGCACAAGAAATTTCTAACTTTCAATATATTAACCCAAGACCTAATTCTTCATATGTTTCGGTTAAAAGTCTTATATTAATTAGGCAGGGCGGAATTATAAATAAGGCAGGATTAAATGATAATTTGATAAGTGTTATTGGTTCAATAAGCGGATTTCACGCAGGTAAATTAACATTATCTGATGATAACCGGACACTAATATTTACCCCTAATAATTATTTTCAACTTGATGAAGACGTAACAGTCAAACTTAATGAAGGATTAAAAACTATTAATGATATACCAATTAATAATTTGGAATTTCATTTTCATACAAGCAAAAACATAAGTACCTTTTCCATTCAAGAAAAATCCGAAAATCCATCTATCACTAATAATAATGTTTTGCAAAAAACCGAAACAATAAGGGATTCGGCACTGCCAGCGTATCTGCCTAAGTTAGTTATAAATAAATCCTACAATCCGTCTCCCGGATATTTATTTATATGTCCTTCTCCTTATTTAATGATTGTGGATAATTATGGAACTCCGGTTTTTTATAGAAATGCAGGCGGAACAATTTATGATTTTGATCTTCAATCGGACGGAGAATTAACTTATTACATTTATCCAACCGAATGCTATGGACTAGATAGCTCTCTAAATCTTGTAAGGACTTTTAAGACAGTTGATGGATTTTCACCGGATGTTCATGATCTTCGGGTTTTACCTGACGGCAGTTATTATATTTTTGGGAAAAGAAATGTTTATGTAAATATGGATTCGGTTGTGAGTGGAGGACAGCCCAACGCAGATATAATCGACGGGGCACTACAAGAATTTGACAAAAGCGGAAATTTAATTTTCGAATGGGATGCAATTAATTATTATAAAATTACGGATGTCGATTCATATATAGATTTAACTCAACAGACTATTGACTTTACACATCTTAACGCTGTTGCTATTGATACCGATGGGAACCCAATAATATCGGCACGAAATCTTGACGAAATAACTAAGATAGATCATAATACGGGAGATATTATATGGAGGTGGGGCGGAAAGCAAAATCAGTTTACTTTTATAAACGATAATATTGGTTTCTCCCGTCAGCATGATATTAGAAGATTTTCAAACGGAGATTTCAGTCTTTTTGATAATGGAACTTACCACCCGATCCAAGTTTCAAGCGGTGTTGAATATAAGCTGGATGAAATAAATAAAACCGCCACTTTAGTGAGACGTATTTATGTAGATAATCTTTTTACATCTACCGAAGGTAATGTGGAAGAACTGCCAAATGGGAATAGATTAATATCATGGGGACATAATTCTGCTCCTTTTTTAACTGAAATCACGCCGGGTGATTCTATAGCTTTTCAGCTTAGCTATACATCCTATTTTGATACTTACCGAACATTTAGGTATAAGTGGGAAACAAATTTATTTAAAACAAATTTAGACTCTTTAAATTTTGGTACAATAGCTTACGGTGATTCGGTAATAAAATCAATCACAATTTATAATCCACAGGATACCGCTTTAACCATAAATGGGTATTATAATAGAGAGACATCTTTTTCTGTTGTAAAGAATTCGCCATTAACAATTCCGCCAAAAGATTCGGTGTCGGTTAACATAATGTTCAAACCTACAATGCACGGCAATTTTACGGATGATATTAGTTTTAGAATTTTTGGTTATCAGCAAATGATTGCCAGACAGGTAAATGTTTATGCTTCGTCCATAACAGCGATTAATGCTAAAACAAAAGCACCAAGTCAATTTAAATTATATCAAAACTATCCCAATCCGTTTAATCCTTCGACAACAATAAAATATGAATTGCCAAGTTCCGGCGATGTTAGTTTAATAATTTATAATGTATTAGGTCAGAAGGTTAAAACACTTGTAGATAAATTTCAAAGCGAAGGTGAGCATTCGGTTAAATTTGACGGCTCTAACTTAACCAGCGGAATTTATTTTTATGAACTTAAATCAAAAGATAATACAGAAATTAAGAAACTAATTTTATTGAAATAGATTTAATAGACAAGTTTATATTTATATAAGAATTATGTTCAGGCGCTCCTATGATTTAATTCAATTTCATGAGGAGCGCTATCCATTCGTCAAGAGATTTCTTCTCGATAAGTTTAAATCCTAAATGTGAATACTTTTCTATAATATCATTTTCATCTGAGAACAATAAACCGGAAAGTATTAAAATTCCGCCTTTTTTTATTCGATCTTTAATTTTCCCAGCAATGTCTAATAGAATATTCTTTTGAATGTTTGCCGTTATAAGATCAAAATTTTTTTCATCCACATCTTTTATTTCTCCCAATCTAATGTCAACTTTTTCATTTACCGAATTCAGTTCACAATTTTCCTTCCCGTTTGAATAACACCATTCATCGTTATCAATTGCAATAATATTAGCCGCACCAAGTTTGATAGATGCAATTGAAAGAACACTTGTTCCCGACCCTACATCTAAAACTTTCATCCCTTTTTTTACTTTTTTCTCTAGAAACCGTAACATTAGTTTAGTTGTTTGATGCTCACCGGTACCAAATGACATTTTAGGATCGATGGTAATTACGATTTGACCCGGATTGGCTTTGTATTCGCGAAATGTCGGCTTTATAATAATTTTATCGGAAACTTCAATTACATTAACCGATTTTTCCCATTCTTCATTCCAGTTTTTTTCTTCGAGAAGATTTTCTTCAATCCTAAACTTGAAGATCATTTTTTCCCTAACCAGTCTATTTAATAATTCGGAAATTTCATCTGTACTAACATTGCTGTTTTCCAAAGCAAAAACTTTTAAGCAATTTACTTCTTCATTAATTCCGGTTATTTCCAGTTCCCACAGCAAACTTGAAATAATTTCCTGATTGAATGGTTCGGCGGTAATTGTAAATTCTTTATAAAATTTCATTAATTATAGTCAGCTATAATATTACAAATACGATCCTGAAAATCTCTGCCTATCCTTGCACTGCCAGCATAGCTTTGTACAAGCATAGAGAATGCAATTATATGACCGTTTTTTGCAGTTACAAAACCCGATAGACTGCAGACACCGCTTAAAGTTCCGGTCTTAGCATGAACGTTATTTTGAGCCGGGGTATTTTTCATTCTCTTTTCCAAAGTGCCGTCAACTCCCGCAATAGGAAATGAGTCATAAAGTATTGAAAACAATTGCGGCTTTTCATAATACATGTATTTAAGTACGGCTACAATTAATTGTGATGAGATTAAATTATAATGAGATACACCCGAACCGTCTACAATTTTATAATTTGTTGAATTCAATCCTGAAAGAGTTATAAGACTATCTACCATTTCAATTCCGTTATCTGCAGTTGCAGGTGTTCCGAAATACTTTGCTGCAATTGCATAAAGTGTCATTTCGGCCCCTAAATTATAACTTACCTTATTAAGATGTTTTATTACATCCCCGAAATACCTGTAAAAATTAAATATATTAATCGCATAGTTAGGAATCTTTGAAAAATAAATCCTCCCGTCAACACTAATTCCTCTGTCTTCCAAATGCTCTTTCATCAAAGTTAAAAAGTATTTAGCAGGATTATAAACATTGACCATCAAAGTATCCTGAAGTGAGTCGGGAATAACTTTTTGATTTATATTTCCTTTAAAAATTAAAGTGTTTTTTCTGTGGATCCAGTCTCTATCCAATGAATAAGTATTGGGACTGTCAGAAGGTACAGTGGTTGTAAAATTTTCTATCTTAAAAAAATTAGACGGCGGTATTAAATTAATTTCAGCTTTTTGACCAAGTTTAGTACTTTTAACAATTGCACCGATTGAATTTGCATTTATATCAAGCGCTGTTAAATAAGGAGCATCTGTCGATGGGTCATCATTCCACATCCATCCGTCCCCCCAAAAAAGTGAATCCTTCATACTTACATCGCCGAAAAGATTTCCCGTGATTTCATGAATTCCTGCAGACTTAACAACGGACACTAATGAGTCCAGATCTTCTGTAGAAAAATCAGGATCGCATCCTCCTACTACAAACAAATTACCGTATAATGTTCCATTAATAATTTCTCCGGTATAATACAAAGAAGTTTGAAAATTATAACTTGGTCCTAAAAATACAAGAGCAGTGGAAGTAGTTAATATTTTTAAATTCGAGGCAGGACTAAAAAGCATTTTTTCATTTTTCGTATATAATTCCTTTCGGGCAGTCAGATCGTAAACATCTATTCCCATTGAGGTAGATTGAAAAAATTGATCGGTAAACACGGAATCAATTCTAGATTTTAGTTCTTGTAATTTTTGTTGAGGAAATATATTCGAAACAAAAGCTATTAGGAGAAGAAGTAAGATTGTCTTCATAATAAAAATTTGATTAATTCATTAAGCATAGGAGAGAACTGTTATTTAATTAAACTTATTGTAAAATCTCCATTAATTGATTTAAATAAGACCGGCACTAAGATAAAGATTTTAATTACGCCGGGAAATTATTTTAAAATGAATTCTACCTGTATCTAAAAATACTGCCTTACTCTAAATTCAGCGCCAATTTTATCTTCTACTACTTTCCTTGCCTTTTCGATATCAATATCATTCATTGCAATTACAGTCATTACAACTTTTCCCGTATAATTTTTTGCATTCTTTGCAAATGTAATCATTTCGTTAAAATATCTTGTTTCCAATCTCATTAGTTCAGAGTATTGCCGGGGATCGGCAGAATTAAAACTTATCGAGACGGAATCAATCAGGCCATTCAGCTCCGGTGTAATATCTTTTTTATTAATCAAGCTACCGTGACCGTTTGTAATTAACCGGGTTGTTCCCTCGTTATCTTTAACATATTTCGCAACTTCCTTTACAACATTCCAACGAAGAGTAGGTTCACCATAACCGCAGAAAACAATTTCTTTATATTGTTTAGGGTCTCCTATTTCCTTTATGTAAACATCAGCCTCCGGTTCTTCGCTTTTACCCATTTTAAGATTATAACCGCTTATTACCGATTCTTCTTCTTTATCACAGAACACGCAGTTAGCATTACACCTATTCGTAATATTTATATAAATAGAATCTCCTATTTTGTAAGTAAAGCTTGTTCCCGGTTTTGAGCCGATACCAAACATTCTGAACACATTATATGAAGTTACTCTGGCTACGTCTTCTACATTTAAGTGGTGAATTTCAGCTAATTTTTCAGCAACGTATTTTACATATGCCGGTTCATTTCTCTTACCGCGAAATGGTTCGGGAGTCATAAATGGTGAATCGGTTTCAAGCATTATACTTTCTAAACTCAGATTAGAAATTATATTACTTAATGTTTCGGCTTTTTTAAAAGTAATGTTTCCGGTAAAAGAGATAAAGTGATTTAATCGTACCAGTTCCCTGGCATTTTCCAATGTACTGCCGAAACAATGGAACTGAGCTTTTAATCCGCTCTCACTATAACTTCTAATAATGTTCATCATATCTTCATCGGATTCACGGTTATGAACAACTATGGGTTTTTTAAGCTTTAATGCGAGATCTATTTGAGCTTTGAATGCTTCGATCTGTTTTTCTTTGGGCGAATAATCATAAAAATAATCTAACCCGATTTCTCCTATAGCAACTATTTTTTCATTATTAGCTAATTCTTCAATCTTTTGGATATATGAATCATTCCAATCTTTAGTCTCATGCGGATGAACTCCAACAGCACCATAAATAAAATCATATTTTTCAATCAGCTCAATTACTTTTTGAGAAGTTTCTAAATCTGTAGCAGGAACTATTATATAATCTACACCCGAATCCTTAGCACGATTTATAACATCATCAACCTCGCCTTCAAAATTCGGGTAAAATAAGTGCGCATGTGTATCTATAAACATAAAGACCTTCTTTTCCCCTATTGTTGAATAGGAATTATTCTTATTAAATCTTGTGTAAAATTAATATTTGAAATGTTAAAATAAAAGCTCAAAGCTAAGAGTATAGTTTCTAATGGAAGCCAAGTTCCCTATTAACTCTACATAATTATAATTAAAAACATTGTTAACATTAAAATTAATTTTTGCAGGGATACTCAATATATTTAAGTTGTAACCGGCTCTTAAATCAAGGACTTGAATATCCACCCTTTTATTTCCGTCTTTCACAATTCCGAGATTAACCAGTTCGTAATCAATTTCTTCCACTTTACTTGAATACCTGAAGTCTGCACCAACATTAAAATTTAAAAATGAATAATCCACGCTTGCGAAGGCCATATGTCTAGGTCGGTACTTTAATGGAGTATTCTGCTGAAGGTCTCTAGCCCAAAGATATGTGTAGTTAAGCGACAATTTTAATTTATTATTAAGGAATGAGTAATTAGTATTTACTTCAAAGCCTTGAATTCTAGCTCTGGTAATATTATCAAAATAGACTGTGCCGTCCGGACTCACTCCCGGTTCAATAAAATCAAAATATTCATTTTGAAAAATTGAAGCATCCAGATTAATATTATTTAAAACTTGATAATTCATACCAAGTTCAAAAGTCCAGTCTGTTTCAGGTTTTAAATTCGGATTCGGTTTTATTATTATCCCTCCGGCACTTGTTGTAGTAAAAGCTTCTGCGAGTGTCGGCGCTCTAAAGCCTGTTCCGAACGAAGACCTTAAAACGATTTTATCTGAGAGCTTATAATTTAATCCGGCTTTTGGTGAAAAAGCATTAACTCCGATTCTACTGCTTAATTTACTGTAGTCATATCGAGCGCCGACAGATAAAGATAAAGGAATTTTAAATTTGTAATCTGCTTGAGAATATAATCCGTATCCAAAAGATGTCTGATTGTTAAAAATATTTGATTTTATTTTATCAGTAGTAGCTTCTATTCCGGAAACCAATACAAAGTCTTTTGCCAGATTTGCATTTGCCTGAACTTCCAATCTAAATAAGTTCGACAACGAAGAATCGAATGAAGATGTTTGGTCCCACCAATCGGAAAGGTAATAACTTGCTCTGACGTTCAAAAAAAGTTTGTTATTTAAAATTTGTTTATAAATACCGCCAAACATATATCTGTTTGAGAATACCTTCTGGCCTAAATCAGAATCCGGAGGAACAAGGGCATTTCTCGAATTTTTCCAGTATAAAAAATTTCCGCTGTTTTGATTCAAAGAGTTTGCAAAAAAAGTAAATGATGTTGAAGGATTGAAATTATAAATTCCTTTAACATATCCGATATATCTTGTATAAAATCCGTTTTGTTTATAACTCATATCCGAAAGACGGGTGAGTGAAATTGCAAATCCCAAATTACCAATTTGATCAGAATGCGAGACAGTTAGTCCGCTGAAAGTTCTCAGCTCATTTGACCAATTCCAGATCGAATAATAAGGCTTATCGTAAGCACCAATACTTGTTTTGATATATGTTGTCGGCTTTGATCTTATACCTTTAGTAATAATATTTACAACTCCTCCAATAGCGGATGAACCGTAAAGAGAACTTGCAGCTCCTTTTATTATTTCAACTCTTTGAATTTCGGATACGGGTACAATTTCCCAGATGATCTCACCGGTATCGCCGGTATAATACGGAATCCCGTCTATTTCCAAAAGGACCCTAGTTCCGGCACCCCGGCTGTATCCGCTTGAGCCTCTTATGCTGATTTGGTCATCAACCATATTAACTCCGGGAACAAATCTCATTGCGTCTTCAAGATCGGTTATGTCTCTTTTCTCTAACTCGCTTGAGTTTATTATACTTGCACTCATAGGAAGGTCGGAAATTTTTTGAGCATATTTACTCGCAGTTACAACCACAAGCTGGGATTCAACTAAAGTTTGATGAAGTACAGCATTAATAATAATTGATTTGTCTTTAATTACTTGATCCGAGATAACAATACTTTTATATCCTATGCTGGAGAACTCAATATTATATTTCCCCGGTTTAACATTTATAATATTAAATTTACCTTCATAATTTGTAGAGGCACCATATTTAGTTCCTGCTAAAACAACATTTACTCCCAGCAATGGTGCCCCCGTAGAGTCTTTTACAGTTCCGGAAATGTTATAACCTTGCGCAAACAAAGGAATTGAATTCAAAATAAAAATTATAACTGAAATTATGATTTTCATTAATTCCCTCCCGGCGGCTGTGGCGGAGGATTTTTAAAATCACATATTATATTTACATTTTTTATAATAGTATTTTGAGGTATAACCAATTTACCTGGCTGGGAGGTATCGCTATTTGCATAGTAAATCCCGGCAACATTCCAGTCCGCACGGTTTAAAGATAAAGCTGCTTTTTTAGATTGAGCAACTGCGATATAAGAATAAGTACCGGCTTGTATAGGAACAAATCCGGTATCTGTAATAGTCGAAAAGTTAAATACCGTAACTCCGTAAGGAATCGGATGGCTTATGTAGCCTACATTAAATACACTAAATGATGAAGATGAATTTAACGGTTCTTTAAATACTATTACGAGTGTATTCTTAACACTATCCGGCCAGCTACCTTTGAATGTAATTGTTCCGCTGAAACCTGCTTTTTGCTGCTCTTCCTCTATGGAATTAGGAACAATGCCTTTATTACAACCTAGTATTAAAAAAAATGGCAGGATTATAAAAATATATTTAAATATTTTTTCCACATGAAAAATATATACAGTGTATAGTTAATTTACAAACGGCTAATTGAGTTTGCAGATTATTAAATTTAATAAAATAAGAGATTTATAAAATTAATTTCTAATGATTTAATAAAAACATCATCCCGGGAAAAATTAGATTACTTCGCCGATAATTATAGGTTCTTCATTAATTTCTTTGGATAATTTTATTGCTGTGCCTACATTTTGTTTATCAAGAACCGCAATTAAACCTATTCCAAGGTTGAATACTTTTCGCATTTCTTCATCAGTAATTTTTCCGGTGTTCTGAATAAGTTTAAATATTTGAGGCGTTGTCCAGGCATCCCAGTCTACTTTTAATTTTAATCCGGAAGGAAGGATTCTATTTGTATTTCCTACAATTCCACCCCCGGTTATATGAGAAAATCCGTGAACATCAATGTTATTTTTAAGTTGAGTTATCAATTTTAAGTATGATTTATGAATCTTAAGCAGTTCATTACCAAGTGTTCCAGAAAGTTCACTCGGTTTCTCCGAAAGTATATATTTATTGAGAAGCACTTTACGTGCAAGCGAATAGCCGTTTGTGTGAAGTCCGTTTGATGAAAATCCTAAAAGGATATTTCCCTTTTCAATATTCTTTCCATTTATAATTTTTGATTTATCTACAATTCCTACAATTGTTCCGGACATATCATATTCATCCTTATCATAAAGTCCGGGCATTTCTGCAGTCTCACCTCCGATTAGTGCACAGTTATTTTCCTTACATGCAATTGAAAATCCTTCAACAATTTTTGCAGCTTTATCGGAATTCAATTTCCCAAATGCAAGGTAATCTAAAAAATAAAGAGGCGTGGCTCCGCAAACAGCAATATCATTTACACAATGATTAACTAAATCCTGACCAATGGTTTCGTGTTTATTCAAAGCAAATGCAATTTTCAATTTGGTTCCGACACCATCCACACTGGAAACTAAAACAGGATTCTTATATTTATTTATATCCAATTCATAAAAGCCGCCGAATAATCCTATTTCCGAAAGTACATATTTATCAAAAGTATTTTTTGTAAAAGATTTAATCTTCTTAACTGTTTCATCACCGGCATCGATACTAACTCCGGCTGATTCATAAGTATTATCCAAAACTTTCTCCAAATTATTTAAAGCTTCATTGATAATTTTTGTTTTGTAGTTTAAAATTTACCATTAAAAGGAATATCAAACAAAACTTAACATTTAAAATTGTTAACCTCGCTTTTCAAATTTTAAGTACTTTTAAAAGAATTCATCACAAACAATGAATACGACTTAATTAAATGTTATAACACATAATTATCTTCTATATTCTTTGATAATAGTAGATTTAATTTTGAAAATTTGTAGAATATAATTACAAAACTTCATTCTAATCTCAACAATGAAAAAATGAAAATATATATTCTTATAATTCGGAAACTATAATTATAATTATTAACTATTTTCTCCCATTTTGAAGTACCACCTGAATTTACTTTACGGTATAGTATTTGTTAAAAGACAATATATTTTAATAAACAATTTTATGGGGATACCCTATGTATAAAATAAAATTACTAGTTACAGTTCTTACATTTGGTATCTTTGCTTTAGCTTCGACTTTAAATTTAAATGCTCAAACAGCTAAAATAAAGACCTTACCAATTTCTCCTCGGCTATTAACTTCAACTATAGTTGGTAGCTATCCTGCAGGGTCTAACCCTGTTTACAGCGGCAATAATGTTGTTGCCGAAGGAATGCCGGTTTACTTAACTGCCGATACTACTGGCGGAGTAAATTCATTCTCTTGGTCATTTTATTTAAAACCATCCGGATCGAATACAACTTTTAATAGCACCACAAACCAAAATGTTAAATTTACACCGGATAAGACAGGCTGGTACGCAGTTGAATTGGCTGTAAACGGCGGAAGCACTGACATTGATAGTTTTTATGTGAGTACATATTTAGGTACCCCGACTTCTACCATGTGCGATCCTTGCCATCAATCATACCCAGGCATGGAAAAGTATTCCAGCTGGGTACAAACACCACATGCCAATATATTTAGACAAGGTATTACCGGTCAATTAGAAACTTCAAACGTTAATAATATGTTAATGGGAACTTATTCAGGAAGTTGTTTTAAATGTCATACTACAGGTTACGATCAAAATGTTGACAATGGTAACTTTGGTTTTCTTGCACATCAAAATGGATTTGATACAACATGGTATAAGACTTTTACTAAATCCGGCAGTAGTTATTTAATTCCAACCAATGATCAGACTGCATGGAACTTGTTGAATTCAAGTCAATATAATAGTGTTCTTAGCACTTCAAACATTGGCTGTGAAAGTTGTCATGGACCTGCATATGGCCATTTAATTAGTTATGGAGACACGAAACGTATTAGCGTATCTTTGGATGCTGGTGTTTGTTTACAATGTCATGATGCACCAACTCATCATACAATTGGTACTTATTATGTTACTTCTGTGCATTATACTTTTCCGGATGGAGAACATACTGCAAGAACTTCATGTTTCCCATGCCACAGCGGTGCTGCATATGTAAAATATGTTGCTAATCCTACAAATCCAGGTTATACTGCAGATGATAATGATATCAATATCAGCTGTGCTGTATGCCATGATCCTCATAATGCAACAAATTTAGGCCTCAGAATTATGAGCAATATTACATTACTGAGCGGTTATGCTGTTACTACCGGTGGTAATGGCCAGATGTGTATGAGGTGTCATCAGGCACGTATTGTTGGAAATGCTCAAATAACTAATGTTGCTCCCTATTATGGTTGGAAACAGCATTTTGAACCAATGGCTCCTCAAACAGATATGCTTTTCGGTCAAAGCGCTTATGAATTTGGAGATACAACTTTGGCAGGTCTTAATACACATTCTCAATTAACTGACGCTTGCGTTACTTGTCATATGGCTAATATAGGAACCGGAAATAGTCCTAGCCACCAATGGGGTATGATTGATACAACCGGCGGAACTGCACATGATTTCACTGTCGGATGTACTAACTGCCACGGTCAAATCACTTCATTTGATGACATCAAAGCTGCAAGTGACTGGGATGGCAATGGTAAAATTGAAGGAGTTCAAACTGAAATAAAAGGAATGATGAATATTTTAGCATCTTACTTGCCAAAAGATAATACCGGCGCAGTTTTAACTTCATTATCAACCCATGCAGATTCAATGGCTATTGCAAACAGACCTGAAATAGTAAAAGGTATTTATACCTATGAATTTGTCCTTACCGACGGTAGCTACGGTGTTCATAATGCAAAATATACAGTTAAAATTCTTCAAGATGCTTTACAGAACTTAGGTGTTACCGTACCTGTAGAATTAATTTCATTCCAGGCTGCCGCTTCGAACAACAGCGCAGTTGCCTTAAACTGGCAGACTGCTACAGAAACTAATAATAAAGGTTTTGAAGTTGAGAAAAATTACGGTAATTCATGGTCTTCAGTCGGATTTGTAAATGGTAAAGGAAGTTCTTCTCAATTGAACTCCTATTCATACATTGATAATAGTCCCAACGGAGGCAACGGAACAGTTTCATATAGATTGAAACAAATAGATCTAAATGGAACCTATCATTATTCTAAAGTAGTAGAAGTTTCGGTTGTACCTGGTCCGAAAGACTATACACTTTCACAGAATTATCCTAATCCATTTAACCCTTCAACGACTATTAAATACTCTCTGCCGTTCGACAGTCATGTTAAAATAGTTGTATATAATATAACCGGAGCGGTTGTTAAGGTATTGGAAAATTCAACCCAGACTTCAGGTGTTCATCAACTCGTATTCAGTACTGAATCATCCGGTTTGGCATTATCGTCAGGAGTTTACTTCTATTCAATACAAGCCAATTCATTAGATGGTTCACAATCATTTAGACAAACAAAGAAAATGATTCTTTTGAAGTAATCATTTATAAATCTCCTGTTTATGAAAACCCGGTTCTAAATTTTAGACCGGGTTTTTTAATTTTTGCATTATATTCAAAAGAAGAAAAATTTTTTAATTTATATAGATTTTTCTGAAATAGACTCACTAACAAATCTTTTTTTAGATTACCAGTTTTTCTCCCTCAAATCGGCAATAATTCACATAAGATGAATCTCTCAAAAGAATATTTCATCATAAATATTAAAACTTTATAATTATTGAATGGTTAATTATTTTGGTATTTGGAAACAACAAAAAATCACTAAAAAATTATTATATTTATTGTTTAGATAAAGAATTTTAGAGCATTGTTTTTTTTATATGATCGATATTGAATTAAACGAAAGAGAGAAAAATATACTCAGGTATATAATTCAGCAGTTTATATTAACTGCTTCACCTGTGGGATCGAGAAACATTACAAGGAAATACAACATTGGAATCTCTCCAGCCACAGTACGAAATATTATGTCCGACTTAGAGGAAAATGGTTTTATCGATCATCCTCATACTTCAGCAGGCAGAGTTCCTACCGATAAAGGATATAGATTTTATGTCGATTCACTAATGGATGTTCAGAAACTTCCAAGTTCTGAATTAGGAATTATAAATAAAAGTTTTGAATCCAAAATTGTTGAAACCGATGAATTAATAAAAATAACTTCCATTTTATTAAGCAGTATTACTAATCAATTAGCATGTGTAATGTACCCCAAGCTTGAAACCGGTATATTAGAGAAACTACAGATTGTTCGACTTTCTTCAACTAGAATTTTGGTTGTAATAAGTATAAAATCAGGTTTAGTTAAAACTATTACACTGGAACTTTCATCGGATATCAAGACATCTCAATTTGATTCGGTACAAAGATTACTTAATGAAAGGCTTACGGGATTAACGTTTAAAGAAATTAGAGCTACCATAAAAGAAAGACTTAGAGATATTCACGATGATCAAAAACCGGTTATTAGACTATTTATTGATTCTTTAGACAAAATCTTTAAAGACGAAAATCGAACGGACAAGCTTGTAATTACAGGAGCAAAGAATGTGCTTAAACAACCTGAATTTGAAGATCCTCAAAGATTTCAAGGCGTTATAGAATTAATTGAAGATAAAGATATTATAATTCATATTTTAGAAAAAACAAACGATGCTGCTTCGGATCAAGTAATAATTTCCATAGGAAAGGAAAATAAATTAGAGGAACTGCATGAATATAGCTTTGTTAGTAAAGAGTATAAGCTTGGCGATATTTCAGGTAACTTGGGAATTATCGGCCCGAAAAGAATGGAATATCCAAAAGTTATTGCCATTGTAGATTATATGGCAAAAATGCTTTCGGAAGCTTTGACCAACCCTAATATTAAATAAAGGAGATACATTTTGATGAAGAAAGATAAACATGAATTAAAAAATGACGAAAAAAATTCTCAACTGGAAAATAATGATAATGCCCCTGAAAGTTCTGAAAATTCGGTCGCACAAAATAATGTAAAAAGAATGGAAGAAGAATTAAACATTTCTAAAAATAAAGTTGAGGAGCTTGAGAAAGAACTTGAAGAATATAAAGACAGAGTATTACGCAAAGCTGCAGAGTTTGAAAATTATAAAAGACGAACGGAAAACGATCAGTTAAACTTAATTAAATATTCTGCTGAAAATTTTATAATAAAATTACTTCCGGTTATTGATGATTTTGAAAGATCGCTTCAGCATTTGGATAACTCAAAAGATGTAGAATCTTTAAAACAAGGCATTCAACTTATTTATGATAAATTGATGAAAATATTAAATGACCAGGGCGTAAATAAAATAGAAGCAGTTGGAAAACCCTTTGATGTTCATTTTCATGAAGCGATGCTTCAAAGAAAAGAGAAAGGTGTTGAACCTCATACGGTTTTAGACGAAATTGAAAAAGGATATATATATAAAGACAGGGTAATTCGTCATACAAAAGTTATTGTAAGTGAAGATACAAATGAAGAACCCGAAACTTCCAGATCTAATTTAAAAAATAATTCAAATCTCGAGGACAAATAGAATAAATGGCAAAGAGAGATTACTACGAAGTTTTAGGGGTTGATAGAAGTGCAACCAAAGATGATCTTAAGAAGGCATATAGAAAATTAGCCATGCAATATCACCCTGATAGAAATCCGGATGATAAGCAGGCTGAAGAGAAGTTTAAGGAAGCTGCAGAAGCATATGAGGTTCTAAGCAACGATGATAAAAAAGAAAGATACGACCGGTTCGGACATGAAGGATTAAGAGGCAATTCTTACGGATCATCAGGTTTTACCGATATTAACGATATATTCTCTCACTTCTCGGATATTTTCGGCGGTTCATCTATCTTTGATGACTTTTTCGGAGGCAGCCAGCGGACGAGAGGAAGAAGAAGAGGCGGAGGAACTCCTGGTTCGGATTTAAGAGTAAATCTGAAATTAAGCCTGGAAGAAATTGCCGAAGGAACCGCAAAAAAAATAAAAATAAAAAAACAGGTTAAATGCAGCAACTGCAACGGAAGCGGCGCCGAAGCGGGAACTTCGACCAAAACTTGTCCGGTTTGTCAAGGCACCGGTGAAGTTAAAACAATATCGCGTTCAGTTTTCGGACAATTTGTAAATATTTCAACTTGTAATAATTGTAATGGTGAAGGTACCGTAGTTGATACACCGTGTAAAAAGTGTATGGGAGACGGACGAGTTATTGAAGAAACTACGATTTCCATAAATGTGCCGCCCGGTGTGCATGAAGGAAGTTATATGACTTTAAGAGGCGAAGCTAATGCGGGAAAGCGCGGAGGTCAATCAGGAGATATTCAGGTCGTATTCCAGGAAACACCTCACGAATATTTTGTAAGGGAAGGTGATGACATAATTTATGATTTATTTATCAGTTACCCGCATGCAGTTTTAGGAGGTGATGTTGAAGTTCCGACATTAAACGGTAAAGCGGTTTTAAAAATCGATTCCGGCACCCAGCCCGGTAAATTGCTTAAGATGAAAGATAAGGGAATCAGGCATCTAAATCATTCCGGAAGAGGAGATCAGCTGGTAAGAATAAATATTGATATACCTAAAAAAGTAAATTCCAAGGAAAAAGAATTATTAAAAGAACTTGGCGAATTGCCTAATTTTAAAAGATCATCAAACTCGGATGAAAAGAACTTCTTTAAAAGATTTTCCTTTTAAAATAAAACATTTATTATAAAATATTTTTAAATTTTTGTTTTACCGAAATACTTGCACCGAAAGTTCAATGTTCTTATATTATTTTTAAGATAATCGTTCTTTAAAGTAATCAATTTAAGTTTTATTATATAATGCTTAAAAGACTATCAGAGCAAATAGGCTTTACGCAAAATGAGATAAAAGTCATTTTTTTCTTGCTCATAGTTTTTACAATTGGATTTGTTTATAAATCTTTTATACAATCGGGGAACAAATCTCCATACAAAAAGTTTAATTACGCTAAAGAGGACAGTTTATTCAAACTCTCTGATAAGAATGCCGATTTTTTAGAAAAGAATACGGAATTAAAAGATACAATTGTTGACTATAAGCAGGAAGTTTTAGATTTTAACAAAACAAATTTTAGCAAAAATAATCCTAAAAAAATTCCGGATGTTAAAAGTATTAATTTAAACACAGCCGGAATTGAAGAGCTTTCTAAGCTCCCGGGGATTGGTAAAAAAACTGCCGAAAAAATATTAAACCTTAGAGATAAGTTAGGCAGATTTACCGGCTTAGAAGAATTATTAAAAGTAAAAGGAATTGGCAGTTCTAAGTTTAATAAAATTAAAAAATTTCTATTCATTGAAAAAGAATCAAATAATTAGAAAGCTCCGGAGGTAAAATGATCTCTAAATCAGATCCTTGGTATGTACATGCCGCACTTTATGCCGTAATAATAGTGCTCATTTTTATTCTGGTTAAAGTCGCCATAATAGATCCCAACAATGTTGTTGAAGCTGAAAACTATTATAAGACTGAATCCAGAGCAAGAATGAAAGATATTAAAGAAGGTGAAATCCTTTGGTTCAAAAAGCATAAGCAATATACAGGTAATTTGGATAGTTTAATTGCTTTCTTAAATTCCGACCAAAGTGTTGACAGCGTTATTAAGTCGAGAGACACCTTAACAAATAAATCAACTAATCCTTTTGTCAATCTGGCATCAGGAAATTTTGTACCGGACAGTTTGTCCCGAACCCCAAAATCACATTCGCTTTATTCCCTGCAAGTAGATACATCGGTTTCTATAGATACTGTAGTTTCAAGAACGGGCAGGATTTTAAAAATTGACACATCCAAACATATCGGGTCTAAATATTATCTTGAAGACCCTGATGGTTACGGAACTATAGGTAGTTTAACTAACGATGCCTTAAAGAATACGGCTTCTTGGGAGCAATAAAATATATATGACTGGATTTGAAAATCATGTGGGCTTTACTATTTCAAGTACAAAGCTTCAATTGGTGGAAATAATATACAAGGATGGAAAATTTATTTTAGAAACTGTTGATGAAGCTTATTTTAACGAGCCACTTAATTTGGAAATAGATAAAGAAACAAAAATCAGCGCCCTTTTACAGGGCGCTTTTAACGAGCTTATTATTAAAAAACCTTTAAAAAGTAACATTGCTTCATTTACTTTGCCGTTTGAATTATTCCATATAATGCAGATACCTTTTGATAATACGCTTCTTCATCAAGATCTTATCGAAGAATTCAAATGGGAATTTTCTGTTTTGTATCCTTATTCCGTATATAAAGATTTGGTAATCCAGTACATTGAAGTAGAAAAAAATAATATTATAAATTATAACTCTGCTATCGTAATCGGCATGGAAAGAAAATATCTGCAGATTATTCACAATTTTTGTAATGAAAATAATCTTCAATTAAAATTTGTTGATAATATTCACCTTGCATCCGAAAGAGCCTTAACACTTAACAATCCTTTGCTTGGCAGAGGTATTATATTGAGTATATATTTTACGACTAAGAAATTATCTATCTTATTTTCCTATAACGGTAAACCTATTTACTTTAACGTAATTCCGGTAAACGATGTTGGCGAAATTCCGGCACTTTTACTAAACGAGACCTCGCCGAGCGAATCATTTTCAATGAAAAGAGATTTAATTGAAAAAGCTTTTATTACCGGCGAAGAATTATCGGAAACGACAATTCAAACTCTCCGCAACACATTAGGAATTGATTTTATAAAATTCAATCCGTTTGAAAAGTTAAAACCAAATCCAAAATTATTTGACAGTAAATATTATTCGGAAAGGTTCAATTCGTTTGCACCTGCGACCGGTGTTGCTATCAGAATTGCTTAACCCAAAAACTTCCAATGCAATACAAATGAGAATGAGAATCATATCCGGCGAGTTTAAGGGAAGATTTATAAATGTTCCGAAATCTGATTTAATCAGACCCACTACCGATCGTGTAAGAGAAACTCTTTTCAACTTATTAAATAATGAATTAAATTTTAGCGGATTAAAAGTTTTGGATATCTATGCCGGTTCAGGTTCTCTCGGTTTGGAATGCTTAAGCAGAGGCGC
>JBJKQE010000233.1:0-7889 GCA_046705645.1 Ignavibacteriaceae bacterium
AAATATTTTACCGCATTTTTTATTGCTCTTAAATTATTTATGGCCACAACATTAGCCTGAATTCCCTTTACATCCTCTAATAAAACGAAAGGGTAATTAATCATCTTCAATCTGAACAAATGCTCAATCTCAACTGTACCGGCAACAATCGGGGCGATAATAGTTCCTTTAATATCTTTTGTTGCAAAAAGGTGAGATAAGTGTTTTTCATATTCCTGATCATTCCCCGAGCTTGTAACTATTATTGAATAACCTTTTTCTTTGGCATAATCGCCGGCACCCGCCGCAATCTCAGTATAAAAAGGATAATTAATATCTTTAATAATTATTCCGATACTTTTATCTTGTTTACCGTTTTTTAAATTTCTAGCAACACCTTTGGGCCTGAAATTTAATTCCCTCATAACAGATAAAATATGTTCTCTTGTCTGTGTCTTAACAGAATTTTTCCCATTAATTACAGCAGAAATCGTCCCTTTTGAAACACCTGCTTTCTTTGCAACTTCCTCAATTGTTATTTTTTCCATTTATTTCTCCGGCACTTTATTAAAAAATGCCTATTTTTAAATCATTTTTGTTCAAATAATCCGCAAAGATATAGTTTACAATAGCGAAATACAATTTAGATTAAATCTTCGAAAATGATAATTAATATTTTTTATTGGATTTTCGCCAAATACGATCGAATATTAGCATGTGACAATTATCAACATATAAACTTTATGCATGTTAATTATGCTTATTGATATATTAATGATTATTTGCTGGTAATTAGTATTATCCAGTTAATTCAAATTTTTAATAATGCATACTCAAGAGGAAATACTTTATCCAACAGTGTATTTTAATTTTGAAGCATGAGAAATGTTAATTAATGGCATTACAGGAAGCCGATGCTGTACGTCTGTGTCAATTTGTATAAATACTCATTTCAATAGCGAGTATTAATATGTAGAAAAAAAATATCATTCCGACAATTTACTACTGGGAATTCTAGAAATGATCCTTATCATTTAAATTACAGCAAAGTAAAACGGTATAATTATATATTTTATTAAGTTATATCCGATAAAATAATTATGCACCGTTAACTTGATTATCTGTTTGAGCAGACAAATTATTCATTATAGATTTAGAAAATAAAACCGAATCAATTTAATATATAGAATATCATAATATTATTAGGAATGAAAATTTGTTATTTCTTTTTACTTTGACTCCGAATTTTCTTTTATTTTGACCGTCTTTACAACATACTGTCCAAATCCATATTATTATCTACTCATCCAAAAAAATAGATGTTGAGTATTCTATTTTCCTTCGTGATACAGCATAGCAGGAGTAATTACTTGTTCTTTAATGTTAGGCCCTTTAATCTTCGCATCTAGTGTCATGCCGCCTCCTGCTTGATAAAATGTAACTTTAAACGGATGAAAGCCTGCTTTTAATAATTTTATACCAGAACGTTCTTGCGGGGCATGATCGCCATCGTTAGTAACTACCAGCATATTATCTATATATAATTTTGATCCGTCATCGGAATTAGTGTAAAAAGTATAAATGCCGTCTGAAGGAATTTTTATGTACCCGGTATATTCAACAGCAAAATTTTGTTCCGAATTCTTTTTAGGAATTTGAACATTATCTATTAAACCTTGTCTGATTGGATGAAGCAGTGAAAAGTTCGGAAGTTTGTCAAAGCTGCCTTCATAATATTTGAAATTTATTCCATTCTTCGGATTACTTAATTCTACACCGGCACCGATTTCCGATTCCAACTTTCCTTTTACTTCCAGCACTATAACAGACATAGGCGGCATACTTACTTCCAATTTGTTATCAGTCAATTTGAAATCCGAAAACTTTTTAGGTTCAACAGAGTTAGGATTTTCAAAAGTGTTTTCAGCATTCATTTTATTAGCAGTTAAAATCATAGCGGTTGCATCCGATGGTTTAAATTTCATCAGATCTACCGAAATATTTTCTTTTGAATCCGGATCTATATTAACAAGCGATACATGAACATTCTGCGCAGAGTCGACTGAAGCAGAGCAATTTACGGCTGAAAGTGTATCATTATTATAAATATAATTTGCAGATTCCACTTTTGTTGGCAGCCACATTGCATCTTGATGATCTTTATAAAGATCGAAAACATAATATGTAGGTGTAAGAACTATTTTTTTTCCCTTTGTAAGAATCATAGATTGAAGAACATTTACCATCTGGGCAATGTTTGCCATTCTAACACGATCGCAATGATTGTTAAAAATATTTAATGTAGTTGCAGCTGCAACGGCATCCCGCATTGTATTCTGCTGATAGAGAAAAGCAGGGTTTGTACCAGGCTCAACTGCGTACCAGTTTCCCCATTCATCAACAACTAAAGCAACCCTTTTATCGGGGTCGTATTTATCCATTACAGCAGAAGTTTTTTCTATCAAATCATTCATATTTAAGGTCCCCTTCATAATGTTAAACCAACCTTTTTCATTAAAGTCAGCGGCAGGCTTTCCGTTTTCGAATACATAGTTATGCAAAGAAAGTCCGTCAATATAACTTCCGGCATCTTTCATCAGTACATCCGTCCAATGATTATTTTCGCCGCCGGGACCAACAGCAATCTTAAATATTTTATTATTTCCATAATCACGGCAAAATGTTCCATATCTTCTTACTAATTCGGCATAATATTCGGGAGTCATATTTCCGCCGCAACCCCAGCTTTCGTTCCCGAGTCCCCAATATTTCACACCCCATGATTTGTCCCGCCCGTTTTTCTTTCTCAAGTCGGTAATATAATCTGGCTGATCGGAGTTTACATATTCAATCCATTGAGAAAGTTCCTTTACGGAACCACTGCCGACATTTCCGGTAAAATAAGGCTGACATCCTATAAGATTGCAGAACTCAAGAAACTCAGCCGTACCGAATGAATTATCATCTGTAACTCCTCCCCAATCCGAGTTGACAGTGTGCGGTCTTTTATTTCGAGGCCCGATACCGTCCATCCAGTGATATCCGTCTGCAAAGCAGCCGCCCGGCCATCGTAGAACAGGTACTTTTATTTTTCTTAAAGCTTCAACAACATCTTTTCTAATTCCATCTATATTAGGAATTTTTGAGTTTGTGCCGACCCAAATTCCTCCGTATATACAATGCCCTAAGTCTTCAGAAAATTGTCCATATATATTCTTATTAATTTTATATTGAAGATTGGTTGCATCGACAATTATTTTATCTGTGTTATTCTGGGCGTTAACACAAAAAATCAACCCGATAAACATTGCTAGAGTAAGAAAAACTTTCTTCATAATATCCTCAATGATTAATTTTTTAAAATTTAATTAGTGCTTTAATAACACCATCATTATAGTTTGCTACGGTATGAAAAGCTTCATTTGTTTTTTCAAACGAAAACCTGTGAGAAATCATAAATTCCGGAGACCATTTACCGGAAGTGCTTAAATCAATTACCTGTTGTACACATTGGTTTTGTCTGCGTACATTTTGAATTGTAATTTCCTTCCTTCTTATTTTACTAATGTTGAATGAAATTCGATCTTCTTCAGGTATACCGACTATCAATAATGATCCACCGGGCTTTAATAATTCGATTGCCTGATCAATAGCCTCCTGTTTGCCGCAACATTCAAATACAGCATCAAAGGATTCGGAATTTTTTTCTTTTAGTTTATCAACAATATTTCCTTTTAACGGATTTAAACCCAGAACTGCACCTGCATTTTCTGCCGCTTGTAATCTATAATCCAATTTATCGGTAACATAAATTTCTCTATATCCCATCGTTCGGAGCGAAAGATACACACTCAAGCCAATTGGCCCAACTCCCAATATTGCGATGGAATTCAATGTTTCAAGATTTTTTATAAATTGAGCAGCATAATACCCAATCGATAACGGCTCTATTAAAGCAGTATCCTCGCCATTTAAATTATCCGGTACAAGGTAACAATTTTTTTCCGGCATAATAATATATTCCGAAAGACATCCTTCGATTTGGCCCGGGCAGCCTAGAAACTTTTGATTTGTACACGTATGTTCTCTTCCGGACAAACATTGCGAACATTTCCCGCATGAAATTGAAGGATCTATCGCAACTAAGTCTCCAGGTTTTAGTCTAGAAACATTCCTTCCTATTTTTTCAACACGTGCCGAACCTTCATGGCCTATTGTAAAAGGAAATTTTATTACCTGATCACCGATTTTCCCTTCATTATAATAATGCATATCCGAGCCGCAAACTCCGACTGTATCCATTCTTAATAATACATCGTTATCATTTTTAATTTCCGGTTTAGGACTATCAATTATTTCAAACTTTCTAATTCCTGTCAAAACTACTTTTTTCATTTTATAAAATTATTTTTGTTCAAAATATTCTCTTACATCTATTTTCTTCATTCCCGCATTGGTTGCCGCTTCCAATCCGGCATCGCCGTCTTCAAGAACCAAACAATTTTCCGGCTCAATTTTCATCATATTTGATGCAGCTATAAAAACATCCGGTGATGGTTTGGGCTTAAAAGGATCATCGGCAGTTAATATATAGTCGAATAGATGAAATATTTTTAATACATTTAATTCGGAGTGAACAATATTTTTTACGCTGCCGGAAACAACAGCCATAGGGATCTTCTTATAATACGATTCAGCAATTTCAACGATCGGTTCAATCGGTTTCACGGAATCAATATGATTCATAAAAAATTCATGTTTAGTTTGAACAATCTTTTTGTTATCAATAGTTCTTTTGTGCCTTGAATTATAGACATCGATTATTTCGGTTTCTTTCATCCCTTTTAGTGAATACAACAAATCCCTATCGTAATATTCGCTGAACTCATTAAATGCATTTTCCCATGCTTTCATATGAAGAGGCATTGAATCAACCAAAGTACCGTCACAGTCAAAGATTATTGCGCGTACACTCGAATTGTAACTACTAAATCTTTTTTTAATTTGATCAAAAATATGTTTGTTTGAAGACATCATCTATTTATTGTATTAA
Organism: Ignavibacteriaceae bacterium; assembly: GCA_046705645.1. Classification (GTDB taxonomy): domain Bacteria; phylum Bacteroidota; class Ignavibacteria; order Ignavibacteriales; family Ignavibacteriaceae; genus FEN-1297. Next base: position 5,033 of record JBJKQE010000233.1, read on the forward strand.
TTCATCCTCTTCAAGGATGTAAAATAGGTTTGATAATTAAATATCTAACAATAATAAAACATTTACGATGTTTTATTATAATACGATCTCAAGAGTATCACCAAATTTTTATAATTCCACTCTTCCTTTTTTCCGATATTTATATATCAAATTGTAAAGAATGTATTACTTTGAAGAATAATAACCTTCATTCCATCTTAATTCTTTTTTGAATTCGGATAATTTTGTTGAATCATCAATAAGTAAGTATTCCAATCGGGTTATTTCGGAAAAGTCTTCCAGGTATTCGGAAGTAACAGCCTGACTGAAGACAGTATGATGAGCGCCGCCCGCTAAAATCCATGCAGAAGCAGCAATTTCCAAATTTGGTTTCGGTACCCAAACTACTCTTGCTACCGGCAGCTTAGGAAGAGGTGCATCTGGCTTTACCGCAGAAACTTCATTAACAATCATACGGAACCTGTTTCCCAAATCAATTAGGGACACATTTAATGCCGGACCTGCAGGAACATTGAAGATTAATCGTGCAGGATCAGCTTTACCTCCAATGGAAAGAGGCATTACGTCAAGCACCGGCTTTCCTTCCGCAATTGACTCACAAACTTCAAGCATATGTGCGCCGAGTACTTTATTATTGGAAGGCTCAAGATGATATGTATAATCTTCCATAAAAGAAGTACCGCCTTTTAGTCCGGAAGACATAACTTTAACTGCTCTAAGAAGAGCGGCAGTTTTCCAGTCGCCTTCGGCACCGAATCCGTAGCCGTCAGCCATTAGTCTTTGAACTGCTAGACCCGGTAATTGATTTAGTCCATGAAGATTTTCAAATGTTGTTGTAAAGCCTTTAAAGTCTCCTTCCTCTAAAAAGTTCCTCATTCCTAATTCTATTCTTGCCGCCTCAAGCACCGCAGCGTGTTTCTCTCCGCCTTTTCTCAATTCTTTGCTTATTGTATAATTGTCCTCATATTCTTGAATCAACTTATCCAGTTCCGAATCGGAAACTTTATTTATAAAGACTGTAAGATCAGAAATGCCGTAGCCGTTAACTGAATATCCGAATTGAATTTGTGCTTCAACTTTATCGCCCTCTGTTACCGCAACTTCTCTCATATTATCTCCGAAGCGTGCAATCTTTCCGCCTTGAGCATCAAGCTTTGCAGAAGCTGCTCTCATCCAGACCGCAAGTTTTTCCTGAACCGCTTTATCCTGCCAATGACCGACTATAACTTTGCGGGTTTTATTCATCCTTGTACAAATAAAACCAAATTCACGTCCTCCGTGGGCTGATTGATTTAGATTCATGAAATCCATATCTATTTTGTTCCAAGGAATATCACGGTTGAACTGCGTATGCAGATGCACAAATGGCTTCTGTAATACTTTTAATCCGCCAATCCACATTTTTGCGGGAGAGAAAGTATGCATCCATGTAATTAATCCGATGCAATTTTCATTATTGTTCGCCTCAAGACAAAGTTGATAAATTGATTCCGGTGTTGTTAACAGAGGCTTATAAACTATTTTCAAAGGAATTTTTTTTGATTGTGATAACCCTTTTACTATTTCCTGCGAATGTTCGGCTACTTGTTTTAAGGTTTCTTCACCGTACAGATGTTGACTTCCCGTTACAAACCAAACTTCATATTTTTTTAAATCAATCATTCCTATTCCTCCTTCTGCAAAATTTAGATTTAATTATTTCGTTGTCCGTAATATGCATCCGGACCATGTTTTCTTTTATAATGTTTACTTAAAATATAATCGGGCAATTTTGAAATTTTCGGATTGAGCAGCAAACTATTAAGAGCCATTTTTGCCACACGCTCCAATACCAAATTATTTTTTACGGAGTCTTCTGGATTTTTTCCCCATGTAAACGGCGCATGTCCTGCAACCAAGATCCCGGGAACTGCTTGGTAATCCAGGTTCATAAATCGTTCGATGATGACTTTGCCGGTAAAAAGTTCATAATTCTCGTTAACTTCAGCTTCCGTTAAAAAACGTGTAACTGGTACGGGGCCGTTAAAATGATCTGCATGAGTTGTTCCGAAACAAGGAATCTCGATACATGCCTGCGCAAATGAAGTGGCATTCTCACTGTGGCTATGTGTTATTCCGCCTATCTCCTTGAATGATTTGTAAAGTTCAATATGCGTAGGCAGATCGGAAGACGGGCGCATTTTTCCTTCAATTATTTTTCCATCAAGGTCAACAACAACCATATCTTCGGCTTTCATCAATCCGTAATCTACACCGCTTGGTTTAATAACAACAAGCCCTTTACTGCGGTCGATGCCGCTTACATTTCCCCACGTTAAAGTAACCAATCCATATTCAACTAAAGATTGATTAGCTTTTAAAACTTTATTTTTTAACTCTTCTAACATTACTTCTCCTTGCGAACCTTGTCTCTGATTTCTAATAAATCTTTCATAACGTTGTACATATTTCCGGTCCAGCTTTTTGTTCCGAAGCCGTCATGAAGCTGACGGTAAACCGCATATAATTTTTGATAAACTTCATGATTTTCTTTAATCGGATTATATATTTTGCTTATTCCGGTCATTGCTGCCTGCGCTTGATCTATAGTTTCGTATCCGCTTGCATCTTTGCCGGCAGAAACAGCACCAAAGATTGCAGCGCCGAGAGCCGGTGTCTGTTCGCTCTTTGAAATTTTCATCGGTCTGCCTGTAACATCTGCGTAGATCTGCATAAGCAAAGAATTTTTTACCGCAAGTCCGCCGCAGTTAACAACTTCATTTATCTTAACGCCGTTCTCTTCAATGCGGTCAATAATTGCAAGCGCACCGAACGCAGTTGCTTCAACTAAAGCTCTGTAAATTTCGTGCGGCTGCGT
>JBJKQE010000234.1:0-38883 GCA_046705645.1 Ignavibacteriaceae bacterium
GTATCCGGCACGAGTACCGGTCCGGGAATGTTTGATCTGCTTTTTATACTCGGTAAAAATGAAGTTATCCGGAGAATTGATAAAGCACTTGAGACAATTAAATAAAACATTTCTATTTAATTAAAATTACGATAGACTATTTTATTTTTTTGCATTTTTTGCCCAGCTGTCTTTTAAAGTTACCGTCCTGTTAAAAACCAATTTCCCTCCTGTTGTATTCTTTATATCAACACAAAAATAACCTAATCTTTCAAACTGGTATGTTTTACCGGGCTTGGAATTCTTCAAAGAAGGTTCAACCAATGCATTGGGAATGATTTCCAATGATTTGGAATTAATAAAATTCAGCCAATTTTCATCTGCTCCGGGATCTTCAACAGTAAAAAGTCTATCATATAAACGAACCTCGGCATTTATTGCCAGGCCTGCGGCAACCCAGTGAATTGTCCCTTTGACTTTTTTATTGCTTGTGCCGGTACCGCTTTTAGTATCGATATCATAGGTACAGTGTAATTCCGCAATTTCACCATTCCCATTTTTTATTACTTCATTGCATTTGATTATATATGCATACCGCAGCCGCACCTCCCCGCCGGGAATCAACCGATGATAACCTTTAGGAGGATTTTCCATAAAATCTGTTTGTTCAATAAATAATTCTCTAGTAAATGGAATTTTACGGGTGCCCATTGAAGGATCTTCCGGATTATTTACAGCCTCCAATTCTTCTGCCGAATTTTCAGGATAATTTGTTATAATTACTTTCAAAGGATTTAAAACGGCCATAACACGCTGCGCATGTTTATTTAAATCTTCACGGACGGCATATTCCAGTAAAGCTATGTCTGTTAATGCATCGCGCTTTGCTACCCCGATTATTTCGGCAAAATTAACTATCGATTCCGGCGTATATCCTCTCCTTCTCAAAGCAGAAATTGTTGGCATGCGCGGATCGTCCCAGCCGTCTACATATCCTTCATGAACAAGCATTAATAATTTCCTCTTACTCATTACAGTGTAGTTTAAATTAAGCCGGGCAAATTCAATCTGCTGAGGATGATAAACTTCCAATTCGTTTAAAAACCAGTCATAGAGAGGTCGATGATTTTCAAATTCCAAGGTGCAAATTGAATGAGTAATTCCCTCGATTGAATCTTCAAGCCCATGAGCCCAGTCATAAGTAGGATAAATTGACCATTTACTGCCCTGCCTGTGATGTTCCGAATGAACAATTCTATACATAACAGGATCACGTAAATTAAAATTCGGCGAAGCCATATCAATTTTTGCTCTCAGGACTTTTTCTCCGTTTTGAAAACTGCCTTTCTTCATTTGCTCAAATAGTTCTAAGTTTTCTTCTATTGAGCGATTTCTATAAGGACTTTCTTTCCCGGGTTCCGTAAGAGTTCCCCTGTAATTCCGTATTTCTTCTGCCGATAAATCATCTACATAAGCTTTGCCTTTTTTAATCAGCTTTACGGCATAATCGTACATTTTTTCAAAATAATCGGAAGCATACAATACTCTATCTTCAAAATCCGCACCCAGCCATTTTACATCTTCAATAATAGAATCAACATATTCCTTTTCTTCTTTACTGGGATTCGTATCATCAAAGCGAAGATTAAACTTGCCTTTATAATCTTTTGCAATTCCAAAGTTTAAACAAATAGATTTAGCATGTCCGATGTGCAAATATCCGTTAGGTTCGGGCGGAAACCTGGTATGAACCCGGCCGTCCCACTTCCATATTTTCATATCTTCATCAATAATCTCTCTTATAAAATTTTTCGGTTTATCAACAGGATTATCATTCCGGTTATTTATTTTTTCCATTAGGCTTACCAGTATTTAAATAGATAAATTAAGAATAAATGCAAAATTACATAAATATAGGAATTCCCTCAAATAATTATCTGCACAATTAGAGAAAGCTGCAAAAGGTTCATTCCAAACTTTATCTGGTATTGCATAAAGAAAGCTATTATATTAGTTTAAGATTAATATTAACCAATTATTTTACAGTAAGGTTAAAAATTAACAGGCATTCTAATATTTAAGAATATTTATTGAGGTTATTTATGCCGGATTTCGAAAGGAAAGTAATAAAAGATGTAATAGTAGAAACAGCATATCTTACTCGTGCAACTTTTAAGGAAGCTGCCGATCTGCGGAAAATTTTAGCAGATGATTATGAATTACGTTTTAAAAAAGTGATTGTGGATATCAGTCAGTGTGAATTTATGGATTCAACATTCATAGGCGTTCTTGTAGTGGCGTTGAAAAATATGTCAAAAATAGGCAGTGAACTTCGTTTAGTAATTCCCAGCACGGAAGTTTCTGCATTAATGGACACGGTAGGTACTTTAAAAGTTTTTAATACTTATAAAACACTTGAGGAAGCATTGGCTGGTTTTGAAACTTATTAATAAAAATCTAATAAAAATATAAAATAATATTATCCGTAATTAAAGAATATATATTTGTAATTTGCTAACTTGAAATGAATGGCTAGATTTTAAAATATGAACTTTTTATTTAATATAATTTTAATTATACAACTGAGACACGATCAATAATTGCACTTTAACTCATTAATTACTTTTAGATGGAAATGTATCTCTTTACAAAAAGATTCCTATTACTATAAATTATATCGTCGATTATTCTTTTAAATAGATACGAATATAAAGTCTATCTTTCCATACCATACTAAAGTATGGCAATTTTATTTAATAAGTATGGGAGTTAACCGACTGCTAAACCGATTAAGAATATTGTATATAAAAGAAGCCCTCTTTTGAGGGCTTATCGTAATCGTTATTAACTTAAACCTTGATATGCTAGAAATACTCTTACTTCATCAAAATCATTTTTTTAGCATCCACAAATGATCCTGCTTGCAACCGATAAAAATAAACTCCACTAGGTAGATTATTTGCATTTACTTCAATCTCGTAAATACCAGGTTCTTTTATGTCGTTTAGTATTTCTTTCACTTCGGAGCCTAGTATATTATATAGTTTAATTACTATTTTACTTTGTTTAGGCAATTGATACCTAATTTTTGTGCTGGGATTAAAAGGATTTGGATAATTTTGATGTAAGGCGAAATCCTTCGGAACTACCTCAACTTCAATCACTTTTGAATATTTGTATTTACCATCATTATCAATCTGCTTTATTCTGTATTGAATTTTAGTTCCACCAGTTGGACTACTATCAATATAAGAATATTCTTTATGTGAGTTGCTGTTTCCATTACCTGCAACAAATCCAATCTTCTTCCAAGTATCCAACACTTTCCTTTCGATATCAAAACCATAATTGTTTACCTCTGCCGCTGTCTCCCATATAAGATTTACTTCATTATTACTTGCTTCTGCTTTAAATGATGTTAACTCTACTGGTAATATATTGGTGAAGCTTAATGTTGCTGTACCTTGGGATACAAAAGTTCCATCACCACTATAATAGTTTGCCGTATAATCTTTAATCTCTTCAGAGGATGCCGATAGCCAGAATTTATATATTATTGTGTGTCCTTGTGTAAATCCATCGATTTCAGGTGTTCCTGGATCATCCGTTGACGCAACCATGGAAATAAATGAGCTTATTGAACCAGTTAATACAATTGCACCCACACAATTGTTTCCATCAAATATACCAATCTCATCTCCAGCGCCGAGATTACTCCCACCTATTAGTTCTGCTCCTGTTATATAAATGTTCATCGCCAGGTAGGGATTTCCAGAATAAACAGGGACGAAATGCTTTGCAGTTATTTTAAGAAGACTTTCTGGCTCATCGGATCGTTTCTCTTTATTTATTTGTTTTGGTGTCGTTGGTTCATTTAGTGTAATTGATGTATTGGTATTTACCTTAATATAATACCCCTCACCAGATTTTAATTCACCAATATTGTTTATCCAACCGATAGGTGATCCAAGGTTTTCAATTGCATTACCTGCTTCATCTTGGACTTTTACTAATTGACCTGCAGAAATTAATGGCTGGAGCAACGATAATGCATCCTCATTTATTGGAACTGGATAACTCATTATATTCCAACCATTGGTTAAAGGAATATCAAGAGGTAATGAAAGAGGTGGACCTGTTACACTTAATGTAACTACTGAGTTTTTACTTATCTTAATATAATACCCTTCAGTCGGTAACCAACTACCTATATTGTTTATCCACCCAATTGGTTCTGGAAGTTGTTCAACAGCATTGCCAGTTTCGTCTTGAACTTTTATAAGAACATCAGATGTAATTAACGGATCTAAAAGTCGTAGCATATCAGAATTATCAGGCGTTGCCAAAACTGACAATATATTCCAACCACCTATTAGTCCAATGTTTTCTGTAACGGTATAGATACCAGCCAAATTAACTACTGCAGTTCCCTGAGAAACAAAATTTCCATTTCCCTCGGTATAGCTTGCTGTTACCCTATTTATCTGACTTTGATTATTAGAATCCCAAAGTTTGTATGTGATAGTATTTCCAGGAATAAATCCATCAACCTCTGAAGTAGTCGGATCATCTGTTGCCGCTAAAACCTGAACATATCCACCTGATGGAATGGATTCACTTAACACTGTAGTGCCAACACAAATATCACCATCAAAAACTCCAATCTCATCCCCAATGCCTATATTTAAGTCATTAATCGTTGCAGAAGTTATATAGATGTTCATTGCTAAATGTGGATTGCCTGACCAAACTTTTGTGAAATGATTTGAAGGCGGTATAGGTTCAGTTGAATATTTGAACATTGCTCCACTCAACCCACTAACCCAACCTGTATTTTCATTTGAAAAGTAGATAGTGTTAAGATTCTTTGAAGTTACCCCATCAAAGGATGTCCAATTATTTCCTAAATCGGTAGTTTGTAAAATGGTTCCATTTATACCTGCAATCCAGGCAGAGGTTGAATTTGTGAAAGTAATTGACATAAGATCATTTGCATTACCGCTGTTTTTGGAAACCCAACTTTCACCTGCATCGGTTGATAATAAAACAATTCCCATATTACCGACACACATTCCTAAGTTTAAATTATAAAATTTTACAGAATTCAGATAAGTAGTTGTACCACTTGTCTTGGTAACCCAAGTTTCACCCTTATCAGTTGACTTTAAGATAGTTCCATATGCACCAACAGCCCAACCATTGTTAATGTTTGTAAAATATAAACTTGAACAATTACTTGAACTTTTTTCTATCCAGGTTTGCCCACCATCAGTTGACTTAAAAACTCCAGGAGAATATTCACTCCCAGTTGCCCATCCAGTATCTTGATCTATAAAAAATATTGAGGAAATATTGTAAATATTAGATGAATTCAAAGACCAATTTTCTCCACCATTAGTGGTTTTGAAAACATCAGCCCAACCGATATTATGATCAAGGAAATAAACTGATTTCAGTGGGTCTCCAGAAGCACAATATTGAGTTTTCCAGACCTTCCCAGAATTAGTTGTTTTTAATATTAAACTTTGACCTGCCAAATAATCACCGCGTTGACCAACAGCCCAACCAACACTATCACTCACAAATTGTACTTTATATAAATTTTCAAATGAAGGATTTATAGTGCCTCCACTTAATTGTTGTGACCAAGTGGTTCCATTATCTTCTGTTTTAAAAATCTGCCCATTAGCTCCAACAGCCCAACCTTTTCCACCCATAGTGACGAAAACTGAAAAAAGATCGAACTGCTCCGAATGCGAATATTTATTAATCCAATTTGCACCTCCGTCTGTAGTTACCATAATCCCCATAAAATATGTGTTCGTTCCATATACAGAATAACCATTATTTGCATCCTTAAAGTATATATCATGTATACCAGCGTAGCTATTATAAAAGTTCTCATTTGTTTTAGTAATTCGCTTAGACATATAATTTACAGAAAACCAATTCTCACCTCCATCTGTTGTTCTATATAATTTCCAACCATTATTCGAGCCATATTCCCCGCCACCAATAAATCCATTATTTGCATCAATAAATTCTACCGTAAGAAAACCAATCGTTGGAAAGTTTGTTAAATTTTCACCTTTCTTAACCCAAGTTTGCCCACCATTAGTTGTTTTGATAATTATACTCGAATCGGTTGGTGTTGGACCGTTATCTGCGTTTGTCACTCCAACTGCCCACCCGGTTGAATTATTAACAAAACAAACTGAAAAGAGATCATAACTAGAAAAAGTATTATGATATGTCCAGGTTGTACCACCATTAGTTGTTTTTAAAATAGTTCCTTCCCATCCAACGACCCAGCCAGTATCACGATTAAAAAAATAAAGGCTATATAAGTCTTTAGTTGTACCACTAAACTGGGATATCCAATTTGAACCCCCATCCGTTGTCTTTAATATTAATCCAGATTCACCTACAACCCATCCAGTTTGCTCATCTACAAATTTTACCTTCTTTAGGTAAGTATTTGTTCCACTGTTTTGTTGGATCCAATCAATACCAGCATCAGTCGTTTTTAATATAAAACCTTCTGAGCCTACTATCCAGCCAATATTATCATTAACGAAGAATACACTTCTAAGTGTATTTCCATTTGGAACAGGATTTTGGTTCGTCCATTGTGCTTGTGTACTAGAAAGCGTAAATACTAGAAAAAATAAGCCATAAATAGTTTTCATAACTACCTCCACTCATAAAAAGAAAATAGCATAGCATCTTTAACTAGTTAAGTTAGGTATCACAGTAGAGATGGGAAGATTTGAATCCCCTCCGAACAATATTTAACCCTTTGATATAATTTCGCTTTTTAATTTTTTAATGTCAAGAAAAAATTAATCAACATTTAGCAACTGGATAGCCCTCTTTCGAGGGCTATTACTCTCTGATGCTTAACGGAGTTCAAGAGTTTTAACAAACTCTTTATATGATGATCTATTATAAGATCTGTTAAATTGTTTATTAAGTTTCTTCTGTATTTCCCTAAAATATTATACCACTAATCTTTGATGATTTATAATAACACAAGTAAATTTTATAGGAATTATCCTTTGCTTAGAACTTTAAACTTTAGTAATTTTGACGGCGAATTTATAGCAGTTTTTTTGAAAATATTATTGAATTTTGCCGAAGTGGCGGAATTGGTAGACGCGCTGGACTCAAAATCCAGTGGGGCTTACACCTCGTGCCGGTTCGAGTCCGGCCTTCGGTACTATGTTTTATGCCTATGCACTTATTAGTCTTCATCATAATTTTATTTATGTAGGTATGACTGAAAATCTTAAAAGTAGAGTTATTAGACATAACAAAGGTTATATCAAATCAACAAAAAGTTTTGCTCCATTAGAATTATTCTATTACGAAACTTGTGAAAATGGTAAGCAAGCAAGAGAAAGGGAAAAATTCCTGAAATCTACTTCCGGTAAAAGATTCCTCAAATCAATCTTAGAATCAAAAAAAAACAACAACGGAATTGGTAGATAAACTGGACTCAAAATCCATGTTTACCAACCAATTGGTTGGTGGGGCTTACACCTCGTGCCGGTTCGAGTCCGGCTTTCGGTACAAGAAAGTTTATATTATTAAAATTTTCTAATGTATTTTCAATCGTATTTGTTGTTAATTTATCGTAAAATTAAATGATTTATAATTGTAAAAATATTTAGAAAATACACATCTAAATTTCTCATACAAAACATATTTTCATTTTTTGCATTTTAATATTCTCTTCTATATTACAATTCTGTTTTTTATCAGAAATATCTACTAAATTAAACACTAACTTATTTCATCATTTTTATTTAAGTTAAAAAAAATGTTAATTAATAGTGATATTAATTAATAAACACATAAATTTTTCGATAATATTGTATGAAGTTTGTTATTGATTTAAAATAGATATGAGAATAATAGGACTTTTCTAATATGGAAATTGAGGCCATACTGATTAAATTAATATTAATTATATGCGTAGCACTTATTTTGGGAACATTGATTTATGGAATTAGTAAACTGCCTTTATATAAGTTTCTGAAAAAAACTTTACTAGTAACTTTAGTATTATTTTTTATAGCCTGGACAATAAATTTATTTATGGGTTCTGATTTTATAAGTGATTTGATAACTACCTGGATTAGACACCTAATTACACAAATATAAGCTGCAAGTCACTAATATTTAACAAATAAAGATAAACTAAACTTTATTAATCCCCTTGTCTGCAATATCATTTCTGAAATATATTCCTTCAAAATAGATTTTCTTTAAAGCTTCATAGGCTTTTTGTTTGGCCAGTTTTAAGTTATTTTGACTCACGGTTGCAGTTACACCAAGAACTCTTCCGCCGTTTGTAACAACTTTATTTTCAAAATACCTGGTTCCCGCATGAAATACAATTATATCTTTTATAGTTTCACCAAGTCCTTTAATTTCGAAACCTTTTTTATATGAATCGGGATAACCTTTGGACGCCGCAACAACGCATACAGCTGAACCGTTATTATATCCGACAGCATTTTTATTAATTTTTCCTACGGCCGCAGAATACAATAATTCGAGTAAATCTCCGTCAAGTAGAGGTAAAACCGCCTGTGTTTCGGGATCGCCAAAACGACAGTTAAATTCTACAACCTTCGGGCCTTCGGCCGTTATCATTAAACCGCAGTATAGACATCCGTTAAATTTCTTGTTTTCATCACGCAAAGCTTTTAAAGTCGGCGAAAATATCTTTTCTTCAATTTCCTTAAGAAGCGCAGAAGTAATAACCGGTGCCGGCGAATATGCACCCATGCCTCCCGTATTTTTACCTGTATCATTATCTCCAATTCTTTTATGATCCTGAGATGAAGGCAGGCATATATAATCCTCCCCGTCTGTTATTGCAAAGATAGATGCTTCTTCTCCAACTAAAAATTCCTCAATAATAATTTTATCCCCGCTTGATCCGAATACTTTTTTATTAAATATTTCATCAATAGCACTTTCAGCATCAACGTAATCATTGCAAATTAATACACCTTTCCCGGCAGCTAATCCGTCGGCTTTTATTACACACGGGAAATTACTTTTTCTTAAATAAGAAAGCGCCTTTTCATTTTCATCATAATTAAATTCGGCGAATTCTGCCGTAGGAATTCCATGTTTCTTCATTAAATTTTTTGCAAATGCTTTATGGCCTTCAATTTGTGCGGCACCTTTATTTGGACCGAAAACTTTAAAACCGTTTTTCCGTAATAAGTCTCCCATACCGTCAACTAAAGGCTGCTCAGGTCCTATAACTGCAAGGTCAATTGACTTTTCTTTACAAAAAGATAGAATCGATTCATTATCGGTTAAAGGAATATTTATATTCTCGCCTAATGAACTCGTTCCTGGATTACCGGGTAAAATAAAAAGCCTGTTAAGCGAACTGCTTTGAGAAATCTTATATGCCAAGGCATGCTCTCTTCCGCCAGATCCGATAATCAGAACATTCATATTACTTCAACCTTAACTAGAAATTGAAATTGTTTGGTTAATTGTTCGGTTAAAAAATCCCTTCTATGTTTTTGAACGTAATCCTCATCGGGTGCGGGCAATTTGTTTTTAATATAGAATTCATAAACTTTCAAAATAGTATTCTTAATTTCATCAATATTATCAGGCGTGGTAACAAATCCAGCTTTATAATCTTCAACAGCAGATTTTAAAGCTCCATCCGGAAGTGATGCAATAATCGGTTTTTTAGTACCGAAATATTCGTATAACTTACCGCTTGAATGTGTATCTACATTTCTGCTGTAACCAACCATAAACCAAAGCACATCACTGGACATTATTTTAACTAATGCATCCGAATGATTTAAATAACCGAATTCTTTAATATATTCTTGTAAATGTAGCCTTCGTATCAATTTCCTATTTTCATTTCTTAAAAAACCGATAAAATGAAGTTCGATATTAGATGCAACATCGGGTCTTTCTATTGTTAACTTTTTAAATGCACGTAAAAAATATTTCGGAGTTATGAATTCATAAAATATACCAGAATAAGAAAGCCTCATTTTATTGTTTTCTTTTTTCTCAATTGTAATATTCTCGAAATCAGCAGGATCAAAACCGTGAGGAATAATGTAAATATCTTCAAAGGTTAAAAATTTGTAATTCTTTAAAATTTTTTCTTTCATTTTTCGGTTGGTGGCTGTAATCCTGTCGGCTGCCTTTAAAGCTTTATATTCCATTCTTTTATGCAAATACTTATGAAAAGGAGTAGGATAAAAAGTAAATTGATTTCCAAACCAAAGATCACGGTAATCAATTACCAAAGGCAGATTGAATTCTTTTTTTAACTTAACGGCCATATTAATTGCTGAAAAAGGCGGAGCACTAACAAAGATTAAGTTATATTTTTCATTTTTTAATAATTCCCTTCCCTTTTTTATTGCCTTTTTTGTCCACCCCTTTTTGGCATCCGGGATAAAAAATGTGTTGCTTATTCTGCTTAAGATCTTTCTTAGTAATTCCGGAGGCATTTTAAGTGTACCTTTTTTCTTAAGCTTTGAATTAATGTCCTTTCCTTCAACCCTGACAATTTTAATTGGAGAGTTTTCAGCTTCTTTAAGCAAAGATATATCATGAGCATAATATCCCGTCTGTCCGACAGTAAGAACCGTTGGTTCCCAATTATAATTCTTCATGTATTTAACAAACTTTAAAGTCCGTTGAACTCCGCTTAGTCCCATTGGAGGAAAATAGTAAGCAATAACTAATACCTTATACATTTATATACTTTTATCCTTGTTGAAAAAGCAAAACATACAGAAACCCCATTATATTTATAAAAGCAAAAACCGGTTTACAGTTTTAAATACCTAGGAATGATAATTTGGAGCTTCTTTTGTAATTATCACATCATGCGGGTGACTTTCTTTTAAACCCGCCAAAGTAATTTTAATAAATTTTGATTTAGTCTTTAATTCCGATATATTTTTAACTCCGCAATAACCCATTGCTGCTCTTAGACCGCCGATAAGCTGATATACTGTATCAGACAACGGCCCTTTGTACGGAACTCTACCTTCAACTCCCTCCGGAACCAACTTAGCAATATCATCTTCAGCATCTTGAAAATATCTATCTTTGCTCCCTCTGGTCATCGCCGAAAGAGATCCCATTCCCCGGTATAATTTAAAACTTCTACCTTCATATAATATTTTCTCACCCGGACTTTCATCAACACCGGCAAAAAGACCGCCAATCATAACTGAATCTGCTCCCGCTGAAATTGCCTTTGGAAGATCACCTGTTTGTTTTATTCCGCCATCAGCAATAACCGGAATTCCTTGTTTTTTAACTGCTCTGGAGACTTCTGATATTGCAGTAATTTGAGGCACACCTACTCCGGCAACAATTCTGGTCGTACAAATAGATCCGGGTCCGATTCCTACTTTTACAGCATCTACGCCGCAATCTAATAGATCAAGTGCAGCCTCATAAGTTCCAATATTTCCGGCTATTATCTGCTCATATTTAAATTTTTTTCTTGCTTCTTTAATAGTTTTCATCACACCTTGAGAGTGACCGTGTGCAGTATCAATAACAATTACATCTGCACCTGCTTTTGATAAAGCAGATATTCTATCATGTGTGTCAAAGGTTATACCTACTGCTGCTCCCACTCTTAACCTTCCATGTTCATCTTTACATGCATTCGGATGTTTCTTTTTCTTCTGAATATCTTTGAAAGTAATTAGACCTTTAAGTAAACCGTTTTTATCTACAACAGGTAATTTTTCTATCTTATATTTTTGAAGGATTTTTTCGGCTTTTTCGAGATTAGTATTTAACGGAGCTGATATTAAATTTACCGCAGTCATTAAATCTTTTACTTTTAATCGCTTATTCGGTTCAAACCTAAGATCACGATTTGTAAGAATACCAACCAACTTCCCACTATTATTTATAACCGGAATTCCGGATATACTGTACTTTCTCATAATTTCCAAAGCATCGCCAATTGTCTGATCAGGTTTTAAGGTTACCGGATCTATTATCATACCGCTTTCAGAACGCTTCACCTTGTCTACCTCAATACATTGATTCTCAATAGTCATATTTTTATGAAGGATTCCAATACCTCCTTCCCTTGCTAAAGCAACAGCTAAAGCCGATTCCGTAACTGTGTCCATTGCAGCAGAGATTATCGGTATGTTAAGTTTAATTTCACGCGTAAGCAAAGTAGTTGTATCAACTTCTCTAGGCAAGTACGAAGACTTCCCGGGAATTAACAGTACGTCATCAAATGTTAATCCTTCCTTAATTATCATTTCTTCTTTCATATTTCATTCAACCTGATTAGTATATATTATTTCCAATTATTTAAAATTATATTTAATCAAAAGCAGGGAAACCAGTTATGTCTTCTCCGATAATTAATGTATGCATCTCATGGGTCCCTTCATATGTTTTAACCGATTCCAGATTAGCAGCATGACGCATTACAGGATATTCATCTAAAATTCCATTAGCACCCAAAATTTCTCTCGAGATATGTGCAATTTTAAGAGCTTTCTCACAATTATTTCTTTTAGCCATTGAAACGTGAGTATGTTTTAATGTTCCATTATCCTTCATTCTGCCCAATTGAATATTAAGCAATTGAGACTTTGTTATCTCGGTAAGCATATATACCAATTTTTCTTGAGTAATTTGATATGCTGCAATCGGCTTACTGAATTGAATTCTGGATTTGGCATAATTTAATGCAGTATCATAGCAAGCCATCATAGCACCAACAACACCCCATGCAATTCCGTATCTAGCTTGATTAAGACACATTAATGCGTTTTTTAATCCTTCGGTTTTAGGAAGAATATTCTTGCCCGGCACAAAAACATTATCAAAAATTAATTCGGATGTAACTGAAGCTCTGAGAGAATGCTTACCTTTCATTTCAGGAGCTGTAAATCCCTTGAATCCTTTTTCCACTAAAAATCCTCTTACAATACCATCTAACTTTGCCCAAACCACAGCAACATCGGCAATAGTTCCGTTTGTAATCCACATTTTAGCACCATTTAGAATAAAACCATCTTCAACTTTTTCGGCTTTGGTTACCATTCCGGAAGGATTAGAACCATAATCAGGTTCAGTTAACCCGAAACAACCGATTTTTTTACCTTTAGCTAAAAGAGGCAGCCAAAAATCTTTTTGTTCCTCATTTCCAAAAGTATAGATGGGGTACATTACTAAAGCACTCTGTACTGAAACAAAGCTTCGTATACCGCTATCCCCTCTTTCAAGTTCTTGCATAACAAGTCCATAAGCAACATTATTTAATTCTGCACAATCATATTTTTGAGGTAACGTAGTTCCGAATAATCCTAATTCAGCCATTTGAGGAACTAATTGAATGGGAAATGTAGATTCCCTGTTATGTTTTTCAATAATTGGGACTACTTTTGTAGAAACGAAGTCACGAACGCTATCCCTTACCATCCTCTCTTCTTCAGAAAGCAAACTATCGGAATTATAATAATCTACACCAATGTATTTTTCCATTAAATTACCATTTTATTAAAAATAAAATCTAAAATTAAAGGATAGTAATTCCACAAACAAAAAATTGACACTTAAGCAAAATTAAAACTATTAAATGTTTTGAGCAAATAGACTTAATGATATTATTATGTAATTTACAATTTTTTAAGATAAGCCTTAAAAATGTTTATAAAAAATAAATTTACTACATTCAAGAAGATATTATTTCAACATACATACTGTGGGTTTTACGTCTTTAGTTTTTAATTATTATCAAAATAATTTTTTTAATTAAATTGTGATTGTATTATCTTTGTGCAACAAAAATATTTATTCAGCAATTTCAACCATGGAGAGGTGGGTGAGTGGCTGAAACCAACGGTTTGCTAAACCGTCGTACGGGTAACACTGTACCCCGGGTTCGAATCCCGGCCTCTCCGCTAAGCCTTGTAATTTTTATAATTGCGAGGCTTTTTTAATTTAATCCAAAATGAATAATAAAGAAAACCCACATGAGTTTAATTAAGACAGATAAAAATGATAGATATTTAGGGAAATATAATAGCTTATCTTGCTGTGAAAGGATCCAAGAAATGTTTTATTTAGGAAATAGCTAGAGGTACATAGATTTAAATTAATGACAACCGTAGAACCGGTTACGTGAAATATTAAATCTAATATGAACAATGCAGGTTTTTGCTAAAAAGTGGGTCTGCAAGTTTTTTTAGTTAAATTGATATTCTTGCATGACATCAAGGAGTTGGAAGAATATCAACTTATTATCTCAAACTGTTAATCGTAGTTTTTTATATCAGAGATTCTAATATACATTTATTAACCTATTATTTGTTATATAAATTTGTATTGAATAAATTAAAATTCACTTATCCTGATTAACCAAACCTTTTAACTTAATCGAATCAGATTTGTTTGTTTTTGGTAAAATTGCGATAATATATACTTTGGCATGTCAAGTAAATAATCCAAGAAGTCCTTTACTTTTGTGAATTTAAATAATAGGACTGCGTGATTTTTTGAAAATATATAAAAGATAATAAATATTATGCAACCGGAATATCTGTGTCTTAATATTCCAAATTGTTCGGCAAAATTAATAGCATGTTGGCTTTGGAAAGCTATTATAAAAAATAACAGAGCAGCTGCCAAATAGGTATATCATATATAGCTTCTTGGTAAAATTAAAAAATATAATAATGACACAATTAAATATTGAGGTTTTACAAGGATGGCAAAAAGACATCCGGTAGCATTTAGGGAAAGCAAAAGTAGAAGGTTTTCAATGTTACAGTTAATAATTAACTGGCGGAAAAGCATCCGAAACAGAATTAATGTAATCAAGCCTGATTTTGTTTCAAAACAATCTAAATTATAACAATATTACATATTACTTGAACTATAAACCAAAAATAATCAGCTTCATATGTAGATGGGAATATATTTAACGATCGAAAAAACGGGATTGAATGAGCTTTATACATGAAACCAACTTCAATATTTCCATGAGCAGCATTCCGGTGAATAGAAAAATCAAATGGAACTTTGTCTAACTGTAACTACCATTTAAGAGTGGTTCCAAACCAAAGAAAAAGTATAATTAAAAAAGAATAAAAAATTATATTTTTAAGGTTAGTGCTTCGTATTTTTCAATCACCTATTTGTTAATTCTCGTTTAATTTATTTAATAAAATATTCTAAATTGTATTTGAACTACATAATAAAAATATTGTTGTCTCATACAAATAGCTTTGTCTTTAGATATTTTTAAAGGATTAATTCTTCCTTCTTATTGCATACTTTAACGGTATATGAAATATTTAATTATGCAAAATTGAGACTTGTTTCCATAACATGATTATATTTACAATCAGATGAAAAAAGTATTATTTATAACATATTATTGGCCTCCTTCGGGAAAAGCATCTCTTCACTGGCCTTTAAAAATGATTAAATATTTACCGCAGCATGGATGGGAACCTTTGGTTCTTACGGTACAAGAAGATACTTTTTATCAGAAAGATGAATCATTGCTTAGTGATATCCCAGCTGAGCTAAAAGTTATTAAAAGCAGTACGTTGGAACCATTCGGAATATATAGGAAATTGTTAGGGAAAAAGAAAAACGAACCTCTAGTTGTATCCGAAAGTATTTCAAAAATAAAAAACACCTTTAACCATCGACTTTCTTTGTGGATTAGAATGAATTTGTTTATTCCTGATGCCAGAGTCGGATGGTTCTTCCCTGCCGTAAAAGAAGGGAAAAAATTTCTTTCAAAAAATAGAATTGATGTAATAATAAGTATTGGCCCGCCGCATACTGCCCACCTTGTGGGGAGAAGATTAAGTTCTATATTTAAAATCCCTCATGTACCAGTATTTATTGACCCTTGGATAGATATTGTTTACTACCATAATTATAAACGATTTAAACCGACTCAAATTTTAGATAAATTCCTTGAGGCAAAAGTTATAAAAAAAGCCGAACGAATAATCTTTGTTACACAAACTACAAAGGATGATTACATAATAAAATATCCGGCAATAAAAGATAAATCGCATGTTTTATACTGGGGATATAATGAAGATGACTTTTCTGAAGTGGAAAATGAAATAAATCCTACAAATGATAATGAAGAAATAATAACTCATGCAGGAAATATTTATGATTATTATAACCCGGTTGCCTTTTGGCAATTTATAAAAAGTGAAATTGAAAACGGAAGAAAACTTAAAATTAAATTTATAGGAACTGTTAGTCCCGGAATAAATAAATCTATTTATGAATTATCAATTACGGAAAATATTGAAAACCTGGGATTCCTGCCTTATAAAAAAATGCTTGAAGAACTAATGAAGAGTAATGTATTGATGATGATGGTTACGGAAAAAAGGCATGTCCCGGGTAAACTATTTGAATATTTGCGGACAGGCAAACCGATATTAGCATTTGGAGCTGACAACCAGGAAGTCAAAAATATTTTAATAGAAGCTAATGCCGGGATGATTTATAATTATAATAGTAACGAATCTAAAGATTTTTTCAATTTAGAATCCGGCGGATATAAAAAATTTAAAACCGACTTTTCCTTAATAAAAAAATACGACAGAGTAAATATTGCCGCGGAACTAAGCAGAATTCTGGATGATATATTGAAATAAAATTGTTCAAGATATGGATTCTATTTTTCTGCGGCAACGAATATGGAAGTCGATAAAAACGGTATTTTTGTAGTATCACCTTTAAATAATATCTTCAATAAAAAAGATTTTAATTTACCTTCCTTTAAAACATCCAGCGGTGCGGTTATATATTCGATGCTATTAATTTTAAATCCTGCGTTTTCCAATAAATTCTTTATTCTTTTTTTAGTATAGATTCTTGCATTAGCAAATCTTTCATGAATCCATTTTGGAAGCCATGAAAAGAAAGGAACTCTGTTCCACGGCAGCAGGGGCAGTTTAGCACCATGTGTTTCAAATATCCACCATTTATTCGGAACGGTTATTGCTAATTTACCGCTGTTTTTTAAAAGCTCATAATAAGCCCTGACATTATTTTCATCTTTTAAATGTTCAATAACTTCAAAACTTATTATACGGTCATATTGTGTATTCATTTTTTCTTTTTCGATATCAAAAAGTTTGAATTCACAATTTTTTATATCCATTTTATTTTTGAACAGTTCAAACTCTTCCTTATTGCCTTCAAAAATTTCAAGCCCTAAGCAGCTTTTCATACTATTTGCAATTGATAATATTGTTGCACCGTTTCCGCAGCCTATATCCAGAAGTTCCGAATTTTTGTCAGAAAAATTTGAAAATCTTTTTAATAAGTTAATTCGTTTTTGAACTATGCGATCATTAAAATCAGCAGGTCTGCCTAAATAATGATTATCAATTATTAGTTGATCGGGAACTCTTTCTTCGAATTTCATAATTATTCTCCTTCTAGTTAATGTATCTTATTAATTATTGTTTACAGTTTCACTAAACAGTCAATATTTTATTTATTTAATTTTGGACGGTTTGAGTTGTGGGCTGATTATTTTGAGAAATCACACAATATATTACTGTTACAAAAAAATCCCTCAAATAAGCTATATTAAGAAAGGAAGGTAATTTCCTTGGTTTTAATTTGAATTTTACTTCATAATTTGGATTTATAAGAAAATAGGTTAGCTTTTCAAATTTATAATTTCTTTTTAGACAGAATCTTTTAAATTTTTGAATAGATATTTTGGTCTTTTTTACTTCCATTAAAGACTCAATAGAACTTGGAGTCTCACCAAAAAACTTTAATATTGATCTGAACAATGCCCTTGGCAAAATATGAAAGAAAGGAAGTATGCTCAATATTTTACTGCGACAAATTTGTTGATGACCTCCAAACGGCATTCTCCAGGCCGGAAAAGCAAGAAAGACTTTTCCACCTGGTTTCAAAAAGGATTTTAAATGCTCAAGGAAGAGATCTTGATCAGGTATATGCTCTAACGTATCGCGTAAAATAATTAAGTCAAATTTAAGATCCTTGTCACTTTTTACTTCATAAATATTTTCATTTATTAATCTTAGCTTGTTTTTCAAAGGGTGATTTTCAAAATATTCATGAGCAAGAGAAATCTTCCAGCTTGACAAATCTATACCAACCAGATTACATCCTCTGTCTAAGAAAGGTTTAAGATTACCTCCCTCTCCGCAGCCGATTTCAGCAATTTTTAAATCTTCCGAAAGAGCTTTTATATCTTCAATATAAGGAATCACAAACTTTTGGGTTGTATATGATTGTTCTTCGAAATATTGCTTTCTATTATATTGTCTTGCTTGCATAGTATTAACTCACAAATTGTTATAAATTATTATTTAGTAGTAAAACACTGCCATTTATGAAATGCATGAATTGTTACTTTAGTAAAAGCTGATTTCATATGAACAGGCAGAAATTCAGTCTGCCTGCTCATAAACGTATTTATTTTATCAACAACATTTTATTTACCTTAGTAAAAGAACCTGCTTTTAATCTGTAGAAATAAATCCCGCTTGCAAGATTGCCTGCGTTGAATTCAACCTCATGATAGCCTGCAGCAATTTCCCCATTTACAAGTTCAGCAACCTGCTTTCCGATTATATCGTATATTATTATTGTCACGTTTTCATTTTGAGGAAGTGTATACCTTATAGTAGTAGTAGGATTGAACGGATTCGGATAGTTTTGTGATAAACTATAGTTTTTGGGAATATCCACTAAAGATGAACTCTTTTGAAGAGCATTATTGCCAGCAATTTTAGGTGCACTGCTGCCTTCAAAAGCGCTTTTATCATAAATATCAACATTAAGTCCTATTCTTACATCTTTAGCTAAAAATGCCCCTGTTGCATTTGTAAGTCCAGCCAGCCATAATGTTCCATTCGGGACGTAGAAGTTTGCAAATACATTATTTTTTATTCCGATCTGTGCAGCATTTGGTAATGAATTCAATTTTCCGTCATTCCCGTTAATTCCGGCTACATAAAAGATTATATCTGAGGCATCTATACTGCTTCCATCACTAGGTCCTACATAACAGTAAAGGTCTGTGTCAAATCTATTTGAGATGAGAACTTCAGTCGGTTGATCAAACAACAGCCTAACTTTACTGCCTGCATTAAGGTTTCGAATAGAGAATGTTCCTCCGCCGCTAAAAAATAGAGTTCCATTAGTTCTTACAATTACATCTTGATAATTACCGGCAGTAAGAGTAACAGAACCATTTATTGGTACGTTTACATTTTGTGAACCAGGTGTTTGTTGATGAAAAGGCGGTAAAGCAGAATATACCGGCAAAGAAAGCGGGTGATTGAATGTCCCGGTTATATGTCCTTGATCAGAAAGCTGATTGTAGTAAACATCACCTTTAACTTGAGCAAGCAGCTTTACTTTAATTCTGTTTGCTTTAAGGAAATATCCCGGCGGTGTTTGAACTCCAATTCCGATCGACAATTCAGATCCTGCATCAAGTGTCGGCCCGCTACTTGCATTATTAACAATAATATTTCCGGAGTGAACCTGGGAAGTGGCTTCAAACCAAACACTGTTGGTTCCAAGTACTACTGCAGAGATTGAAACTTGTGTATTACAAGCCCCACCAGATATTATATCCGCTTGTGTAGGATTATTTTTATTTCCTGTGACATTATAAGTCCCCGCTAATCCCCCGCTATTAAGCAGTGAAAAGAGGCCGCAAAATTCTGTTAAAGAAACGTTATTCTGAATTGTCAAATTACCGTTTACAGAATTTAAACCGGATAATCCGCTTAGATTTTCCAATGCAGCATTTGAATCAATTGTCAATCCGCCTCTTATATTTCTTAGATTGGACAATCCATTTAGATTTGCTAAAACAGGATTATTTACTAAAGATAATCCTCCTCTAACAGAATCTATTCTATTAAGACCGCCAATATTTTGAAGTGCAAGATTGTGGCTGATCGAAATGCCGCCTCCAATTGAATCAATCCTTGATAAACCATCAAGATCCAGCAGTGCAAAGCAAGAATCTATCATCAATCCGCCTTTGATATTTCTTAGATTGGATAATCCGTTAATGTTAGCTAATGCAGGATTATTTACAATAGTCAATCCCCCTCTAACCGAGTCTATTTTATTTAATCCATCAATATTTTTCAGAGCTAGATTGTTCTTAATTATTATATTGCTGCCAACGGAGTCAATTCTATTCAACCCACTAAAATCCAGCAAGGCATATTCAGAGTCTATTGTTAATCCCCCTTTGATTTTTGTAAGATTAGAAAAATTAATTTGTGTCAATAAAGGATTATATACAAGTGTCAATCCACCGTTAACTGAGTCAATTTTAGATAGACCGCCAATACTTGTCAATTCAATATTATGCTTTATTATTATATTACCTCTAATGGAGTCTATATGTGAAAGGCCGCCTAGATCAATCAATGCATATTCGGAGTCTATAGTCAATCCCCCCTTTATTTTGGTCAAGTTAAATAAATTGATATCCGTTAATTTAGGATTATATGTAATTGTCAATCCACCATTAACTGAGTCAATTTTAGACAGGCCGCCAATACTTGTCAGTTCAGTATTATGCTTTATTGTTATATTACCTCCAATGGAATCAATTCTAGATAACCCTCCCATATCGAGTAGCGCAAAGCAAGAATCGATCCTTAATCCACCTTTGATATTTCTTAAATTAGAAAGACCATTAAGATTCGCTAATGCAGGGTTATATACAATTGTCAAACTCCCTCTTACGGAGTCAATTCTATTTAATCCGCCGATATTTTGAAGTGCAATATTATGTTTAATTGTTATTCCGCCTCCTACGGAATCAAGCCTTGATAACCCATTCAAATCCAGCAGTGCAAAACAAGAATCGATCATCAATCCCCCTCTGATATTTCTAAGATTCGACAATCCATTTAGATTCGCTAAAAAGGGATTATTTACTAAAGTTAATCCTCCTCTGACCGAATCTATTCTAGACAATCCGTCAATACTTAGTAATGCATAGTTAGAATCTATAGTTAAGCCGCCGCCGATAAAACTAAGACCTGATAAACCATGAACATTAGTTAGGTTAGTATTGCTTTGAATTACAAAACTTCCTGCAATTGAATCAAGATGGGTTAATCCGTCAAGATTAGTAATTGAAGTATTGCGAATTTCAAAAAATCCTTTGACAGAAGTTAGCCTGTAAAGACTGTCGATATGAGTTATACCCGGTCCCTTAATAACCAAATTACCGTCTATAACTGCTGCAGTTAACGAATCTAATTGAGATTGACGAGTTATAGTAAAAGTAGGGATATTAATTGAAGCGAGTACAACTATGGTTATGAGAAAACCAAAAAGAACCATTAAAAATAATTTGAAAGGTCTCATTTACCCTCCTTATGAAGTTAATAAATTAGTTAATTAGCCATTTTCTAAGCTCTTTTATTTCAACACTTTTAAATATTAATTCAATGCTTTAGTTTAGAAATGAAGTGCATATTTTAATTAATCTGCTTACAAATCAATTAAAACATAAGTTCTGGAAGTATTTTGACAGAATAAGTAAGTCCGCAGCTGACAAAGGCTGATCTACGTTCTTTACAATATTAGTACGATAATGATCTAACTATTTAGTTCAACCGTCGAAATAAAGCTTTAATAAAATGGTAGTGGACGGAATGCTTAATTAGGCAATTTTTATTTGCTGAAACAGATACCAATGCCCGCACCTGGGTACCAATGTTTAAATGGTTTTTCTTGAAACAAAATAAATTGTCTGTTTGTTTTCAAAGAGAATTTAAGGAGCTTGTCTGTACAATGACAATTATCCCCAAGCAAAATCGCTTGTTAAGAAAGTTTATTTATTATAGTCATATATTCTTTTTCTTCATAATCAGCAGAATGATCGCTATCATTAATAAACAGATCGATTGTACCGTTAAATTTCGTTAGTGATTCAATTGAATCTCCGTACAAGACATTTCCAAACTCAGCATAGTCACCGGAGAGCAAGTTCCCGGCTTTCGAGTTAATGTCTGTACCATATATTTTCCTTCATAGCCTTCTTCTCTGTTCATTTTAAGAGCTGCAGTTAATACACATGAATCTAATCCCTTATCTACACCGGTTTCGATTATAACTTTGGGTTTTAGTGCTATTGCAATTGCATACCAACCTATTCTCCTGCCAAATCTTACTTCCTTGTCTGCAATGAATGATTCATTGCTGTTTGAGGTTATATTTGATATATGCTGTTTTAATCTTTCGTCCTCTTCAATTTCTCTTATGTACTCAATAACGATGTTAAATTCTATACCCAATACATTTGCAATCAGAGAAGCCAAGTAGTATTTATTATTTTCTTCTAAGTCGTAAGTAAAATTTGCGGTTTCTTTCGACTTGAATAACCACTTAACTAGATTGAGTATTGGTCCATGGAAATATCTTACGGCAGTCCTTGCCCGGTATAAAGGAAGAATAGTACAAGAAAGAATTGGTGTTCTTGCAATAACTTTCTTCAATGTTCCCAAGTGTAAAATTTTCCCCTTATAATGACACTCTTTAGCTTTATTAAATGGTTTTTCTTTACGATGTCCTAATAATGCTGTTATTGAATCGGCTGTCTTATTAATCATACTAACACCGCTCAAATCTTCTTCATTATTAATTCTTGGATATGTATATGTGTTTTGCATTTTGCTTTTTCATTTTTTTAATAATAATGTAAAAAATTTTAAATTTTAAGCAGACTTCGTCTACGTGACTCACAGTCTTTTTCTTGAGTTTTATGTTCTTTAGAATACTTTGAAAAAACTATTTGTTGAAATAAGAATCTGATAGCCGGTAATATTTTTGTCCAGAAGAATTTTTCGACTCCATTAATATTCCTTTAGAAACCAAATCACATATAGATGACAAAATTTCTTTGGATATGTTTTTTAATTCTTTCTCATAGACAAACAAGGAAATGCCTTCAAGATCATCTTGATGATCTTTTTTTTCCAATAGGTGTTTAATAATTATATCACTCAAGGTTTTTCACTTTCATAACATTTCAGGTATAGTTTAAGACCGGGAAACAATTTCCATTCCCTTTATTTTTAAATAACTTAAGTGTTGATTTTGGTATGTCTTAGAAGTGAATCAGTGTTTGATTGAACCGTAATGCGGGACTTAAAGATCGCACTTTCAATAGAAAATTATTATGTAAAATCTCTGGAGAAGTTTACAATAAAGCTTTTTGAATAATAATCAATGAAAAGAAATTTTGAAGGTGGGTAAAAAAAATCACAGAGTATATTTGCTGCTTCTGAAATCGAACGGATTAATATTGTTTTTCTTCAGCAGTCGACCCAAAGCTCTCCTATCTTTTTTTGAAAACCTAGCAGCTTTTGATAAATTGCCTTCGAACAAAATTAATAAATTTTTTAAATAAGATTTTTCGAATTTTGATATCATGCTTTGTTTTGCTTCATTAAATGAAGAAATTAAATTTGCATTGTCGGAATTCTTTTTACAAATACATATATCTTCCTCTTCAATCCAGCCAGTTGTATTTAATATAACGGATTCCTGGATTATATTTTGTAATTCCCGGATATTCCCTTCCCAATTATGATGTAGCATCTTCATCATTACTATAGGTCTTATACCTCTTATCTCCTTTTTATATAACTCCGAGAATCGCTTTAGAAAATAATAAGCAAGTACAGGAATATCTTCCTGTCTTTTACGAAGAGGGGGAAGATCTATTGATAAAATATTCAGCCTGTAAAAAAGATCTTCTCTAAAATGCTTTGTTTTAACTTTTTCGCGTAAATTTTCATTGGTTGCAGCTATTATTCTAACATTTGAAAAGAGGTAGTTCGACTGTCCAAGCGGTTTATACTTTTTTTCTTCCAGAAATCTTAAAAGTTTTACCTGCATGCCAAACGGAAGCGACTCAATTTCATCAAGGAACAATGTTCCATTATCAGCTTCTCCTATTAATCCGATTTCACTTGAATCCGCATTGGTGTATGCTCCTTTTTTATGTCCGAAAAATTCATTCTCGAAAAGCTCTGCCGGAATAGCTCCGCAATTAATAGGAACAAAATTATTAGCAGATCTATTGCTTAAAAAATGAATCATCTTTGCGCATAATTCTTTACCGGTTCCTGTTTCTCCGTTCAATAAAACAGAAACATCATATTGAGATATATTTAATATTTTCTCTTTTAATTTAATCGAATTTTCAGATTCGCCCTTAAACATATCAAACATGGTATGCTTCTTAAGAGGAAATACAATTTCAGATTTATCATATTTCCTTGAGCAGTACAATTCGATCGCACGGGAAATATCATTCTCATTAAAAGGATATGATAAGAAAGTCCATATATATTTATAAAGGATTTTTCTGTCGGATGGAAAGTTATTATTCTTCAGAATACCGACAACGGGAACTAAAGAAAAATTTGAATAAAAATTATCAAGTTTTGAAAATTCATAATTTTCAAAAGGACTGTCTAAAATAAAAAATATTAGGTCAGGCTCTATTTGATTTGTTGTATTTTGGTTTAACTCATTTGTACAAAAATAATTTACTGTTGTTTTATTCTTAAGAATATTTACAACTTCTTTTTCAAGATTTGATTTTGAAGGATTAAGAATTAATACTAACGATTCCATAATTAATAAATTACTATAACGATGGAAATAAATTATTTTACTCAAGTCAACTGCTTGAGTTAAATATTTTAAATAATTTTTAATTTCGTTAAAAATGCAACAAGTTCAGATGTGAAATATTTTTAAACTCCAAATAGTACTTTTTCAAGTTGAACTTCTGTTTATAGAACTAAAGCATTTTTTTATTGATACTTTGAAGATTCTCTTTAAATGCATCGTATCGTCAATATCATAGCATCTGAAATCCTTGATACCTTTGAAGCATATAAAGGTAAAATATCAAATAAGAAGAGCTCATCCTTCTTATACTTATTTTACTTTACTGCTGAGAGTAAATCTGCGTCGTAAAATGCAATAGTACTTTACATATAAAGACTCAAGACAAACAAAATAGAAAAAGCAAACATTAAAAGATTATTTTATTTAGTAATGCAGTACACGACTTTAAGAGAAAAAGGTTGGCCAAATTAATCAGTCGATAAGAAATAATATCTAACTTATAGTGAATAGTTTATATTAAAATCCGTAGTTGCAGTTAAGATTGTTTAATTAAGCTTATTTGAAAGCCAAATGAGACGATTATTGCTTTAAACGATAAAATTATATCTACATTTGAACTCATTTCAATTGAATTTGGTCTTGAGTATTATATCAATAAATCAAAGAACTAAGTATTTAAAGGAATTGGACAAAAGTATTGGCCGTTTAATTAGGCAGTCAACTTTAGTAAGTTTAGAGAAGTATGTAATCCGCAACTAGGAGAAATGTATCGCCTTTTAATTAAATTACTCCTTTTGTAACTAGCTATTCAAGAGTTCAATTACTATTAAAGAAATTGTGATGCGAGTGTAAAGAACTTGAATTCTATCTATTTAACACTTATTAAAAAACAGTTAGATCCGCGTTTGAGGGAATGTCTAATTTTAATTTACTAATAAAACATTTAATTTAGCAAGCAAAAAATATTAAGTTATAATTGTTGTGCTTTAAAGAACATATTAGAATGATTCTTTTGACAGAATTATTATTTATTAATCCATTTATTTCAATGCCTGTTTATTATATAATGACTTAGTAAAAATTAAATTAACAAAGTAATATTCACAATAAAAACTTATTTATTAAAAACTGCTAATCCGGAACTGATGTTATAAATATAAAACAGGAAAGAGTTTTTAACAGAGTGAGAAAAAACTCTTCGATATCTATAAACATTTCAAAATCACGTCTAATTTGCAGAATTTGTACCATCTATTAATTCAATATCACTCAGTTTTTCCAAGTCAATAGCGGTGATACCCGGTGTATCGTCTATAAAAATGTTTTTAAACCTTGCACCCCAGACTACCTCATTAAATTTATATGAAAACCTCGTATGAACCGACTGAGAGAATGTATCATCAAAAGCTTTAAGCAAAATCAAGAATTCAGCGTCGGAGTCAATAAGATCACTTTTTTTTAGACCAACTAAGGGGCTTTCACTATCTATCGGATGAACAACCGTCCAGCTTAAAGCAAAAAAGTTTACTTGTTTTCTTTCAAGTTTTAATTCATGAAAACGTTTTACTACCCTGCCGTCAATTTGTTCTTTTAATGATAATATTGTTTGGATTTCTACATCAATAAGCTGATTTTTCCTGGCATTTGCTATTCGATATTCAAATGCTGTAATATCGTTGTATGGAGCTATTATCGCATTTTTACTAAACAATATTTTTGCATTCGGGTGAGAAAATCTTCCATAAAGCAAACCGGTCGCAAAAGCAAATCCGAGTAATCCGAACATAGACTCTATCGATGCGACTAAATTAGTCCAAAATCCAGTCGGATGAATAACGCCGTACCCAACTGTAGTAAAAGTTTGGCTGCTGAAAAAAACCGCATCAAAAAAGTTTCCTATCAATGTATTTGAAGCTATTCCTTCTAAATTTTTTATACCAAGAAATAAATAAATTACGGCAAAACAAATATTAATAATTATGTAAGACGCTATAATAATAAAATTGAATTTCCACCATGATATAGTCAAAAGAGAATGATAAAAGCTTAGAGATTGGAAAAAAGGCAATCCTCTTCGTTCGACATTAAAGCTTCCGTCCCTGTTAATCAACCGTTCTGATTGATTTGCTACTTTAGAACCAAAGCCAAGATCTTGAAACTCTTCTTCAGGCCTTATTGTATTTCTTTTCCTTTTATTAGGCATAAATGATTGATGTTTTTATCTGCATTTAAATTTATTCAGTTTTGGTTTAATAACAAAATCACACAGGTTCTTGTCCGGTAAATATTTTCCCTCATTTAACTAAACTCCATAATTTACTACTAGTTTCAATAGTACTTAAAGTTGTTTAAAATTGATTCATATTTATAAGATTTTACTTGCTATTTATAAATAATTATCATATAATTATCGGAGAGTCCCTCATAAAATATTTTTAAACCCTTATTAATTTTTTAGTTCTATTTAAAGAGGGAAAATCAATATTATCGGATCGTTGAACTATTTTCTAAAGTGACATTTGTTATTACAATTTCTTATTAGCGGAACTCATTTAATTTTTTCTAATTAGAACTTAAATCAATTATTTCTGGTTATTATATAATTAATAATTGTCTCTTCAATTTTAAGAGATGATATATTTTAATTAATAAACAAAGGAATTAACCATGAATTTCAAAGGCATTTTATTATTTTCCTTAGTAGTGATATTTACAGGGATTTTTACAATTACTTATTCACAACAAGCAAATGCAAAATTAAAACAATTGTCAAAACAGGCGGATATAATAGTTACGGGTAAAGTATCCAATCAAAAGTCCAGCTGGAACTCAAACAAAACAAGAATTTACACCCAAGCAACATTACAAGTTAATGATTACTTAAAAGGTAATAATAGAGGAAATACGGTTACAGTTATTTATCCGGGCGGTGAAGTAGGAGGCATTGGAGAATTATATACGCATATGCCGAGATTTAAAAATAATGAAGATGTTCTGGTCTTTCTAAAAAAGGAAAAGAATAGTAATAACTATAATGTATATGATGGCGAAAACGGGAAAATACGAATTATTAAAAATGCAAAAACAGGAGAAGAAGTCACAAACTCAAATATTAGAATAAGTTATTTAAAGACTCAAATAAAAAGTTATTTAAAAAAATAATAATTGACTAATCTGGGAAATAACAAACCTAGTAATTTTCAGATTATTAACATTAATGCTAGAGGGCAATATGAAGACATTTACAAGTAAGAATCTTAACTTTTTGCTTTTTATAGTTTCTTTCATTCTTTTTAATAACGCATTTGCACAAAACAGCGGCAATAACTCTTTTATTTTTAATGGAAAAACGAGCCGGCTTTATGTTTATGACGGCCAGCCCGCAAATACAAATGCAAATCAAAACGGATTTCAATTCTTTAATAGTAATTCTTCAAATAATCAGATAACTGTTCAGGCTTGGATTTATCTCATAGGCGACACTCCCCCGAATACACCTATCCCAATAATATATAAGACTGTAAATAACGGAACAACTTTTTCCTTATTCTTAAAAAATAGTGTTGCATATTTTTCAGTCGGAAATAATAATTCCGATACTGTTAATACAATTACCAAGCTGCCTGCATTCCAATGGATTTCACTTACAGGTTCATATGACGGCAGCACACTGAAAATATATTCAGGTGGAATTCTTTTATCCAGCAAAACTTTTAGTATGATACCCGGCTATACTGCAACAAATGGAACTACAGGCCTATTTGTCGGGAAATCCAATACAGGGGCTTTTAGAGGATTAATTGATGAAATTCGAATATTTGATATTGCCCTGGGTGATAATAATATCAATAATTCAGGTGGAAATGGAAATCCTGCCGAAAATATTCCAAGTTCTCTTTTACAATATTTGGCTGGAGAATGGTCCTTTAATCAAATTAGCCCGGTTAATATTCTTCTTGATTTTTCAAATAACAAAAATAATTTATATATAAACGGAATAGATTCAACACAAGTCATTCCGACTAAAAGCAAAAACTTCCCCTTTTTTGTAGTTACATCCGTATTAGATGATCCGGATGCGGTAATTGGAGATGGATCTGCTGTTTCAACTGATGGACAAGTAACTCTTAGATCTGCAATTCAAGAAGCAAATGCCGAGCCGGGTCAACATTACATTTATTTCTATATTCAGGGAAGTACTCCGTTAATACAACCTTTATCATCTTTGCCGCCAATAACCAATCCGGTATATATAGACGCAACAACACAAAGCGGTTATACCGGCTCACCTATCGTTCAAGTTAACGGAAGTTATGCTAATCTAACAATATCCTCGGGATTAAGTTCAGTCACTAATCTTTCTATCAATAATTCATCAGGTTTTGGACTAACGCTAAATAGTGCGGGAGGGAATAATATTTTCGCAAATCAAATTTCCGGTATATCAATAAATTCTTCCGGAAATAATATTAATTCTAATACAATAACAAATTCTATTAGTGACGGTATATCAATTTCTTCAGGATCAGGTAATAATAATTTATCAAATAATAGTATTATAAATAACAAAGGGAACGGAATTACTATTTCGAGTGCAAACGGAAATTCTGTTGCAAACAATTCTATAGGTAATAATTCGTTAAACGGTATATCTATTTCCAACAGTTCCACAACCATCATTTCCAATTCAATATATTCTAATCTAAATTATGGTTTATCATTAAACGGAAACACAGGAAATCAAATTACCGGAAATATTATTGGAACAAATAAATCCGGCGGAGTTTCAATTTTTGACAGCAAAGAAACATTTTACAAAAATTCAATCTTAAGAAATTTGGGTTACGGAATTTACTTAAATTCATCCGCAGACACCGTTTCTATGAATACTATTAATGGAAATACCGGAGACGGTATTTATATCAACGGCAATAATAATATAATAAATTCCGATTCAGTCATTAATAATAAATCATCGGCCGGCTATTCAGGAAACGGCATTACTGTAGAAAGCGGCTCTTTAAATAATATCTTATCTAATAATTTTGTAGGTGGGAATAACGGAGTTGGTTTATCTCTAAATTCAGTTCCGCTGGATCAATTAAAAAATAATATTATCAGCGGAAATACTTCCGGCGGTATTTCTTTGTTAAATACAACAGGCAGTTTAAGCAGTAACACAATTTCCGGTAATTTAAGTTTTGGTATTCAATTAAATGCTTCAAACAATACAATCACAGAGAATATTGTTTATGATAATGCAAGTCATGGTATTATTATAAATGGCAGCAATAATATAATAAAGCATGATTCTATATTCAATAACGGAACATCCGGTGCAGGAAATGGAGTATATGTGCAGACCGGCAACCATAATTCTATATTATATAATTCAATTTATAATAATTCTCTGTTGGGTATTCAATTAGCTGCATATGCTAATGATTCTCAGCCTTACCCTACACTGAACACTCTTTATTCATGGCAGGATTCAACCTTATTACCTAAAATAAGCGGTGGTACGGCAATTCAAGGGATACTTAACAGCGCACCAAATACTAATTATAAAATACAATTTTTTGCAAATGAAAATTTAAGTAATAGAGAAGGCAGACGATATATTGGCGAAATTGAAGTAACTACTGATATTGCAGGTGAATCTGATTTTTTTGCTAATATGAAGGACGTAGTTCTTAATAGCGGCGAAGTTGTTAGTGCAACTGCTACTGAACTTGATACGATAAATAATGTTACATTAAGCTCTTCTGAATTTTCAAATTCAATTTCGGAAAGTCCGAATGAGGGGCTTCATTACAAGGTGAATACCACATTAGCCGGAATCCCACTCCACTGGCAGAATGGAAATGCGGATTACGAGATTGCTCAATCAGTAATTAATCGTGGTTCAAGTTATGTTAATGCAATTATCAGCGGATTTAATACTTGGAGTCAAGTAAAACCTTTGCATTACACTCGTATAATACCGACAACAACAACGGAACAATGGGGCGGCAATACAGATGGGATAAATAATGTTGTATGGATTGCAGATTCTGCCGATTGGGCAAATATTGTTGGAGCTCCTGAAGATGTAATTTCGGTAACCAGGATAAGATACAATGCACTAAACGGTGAATTAATTGATGCCGATGTTGCATTTAACGGTAAACCGGCTTCCCTTACTTCGGGAACACATTTTAATTGGACTACAGATCCGACAGATAGTTCATCTGATCTTGACGTACAGAATGCTGCAACTCATGAAATCGGGCATTTTACAGGCCTTGCGGATTTATATAATCCAGGTGATCCTTTTTATAATTTATCAATGGGAACCAATAACCAGGGTGCAACAATGTATGGCCGTATTAATGTTGGTGAGACATATAAACGGAATGTACATCCTTTAAATTATGCTGATCAATCATCTGTAAATACTTATGATGTTGGTGGTATTAATTATATGTACAGTCATCTTAATGATGTTTATTATGATATAGTTTTGGTATTTGATGGTTCTATTAATTTTACTTCGCCATATGTACTTAACGGATTTACGCCTTCAAAAAATTCAGCAGCAGAACTGCTTGCTAGTTTAAGAAAGGGAGATAAAATCGGCTGGGTGGATGGTACTGATAATATTCAATCAATTGATACCAGTTTCTATACTGTATTAAGGAATAAATTAAATAATATGCAGCCTGATACTTCAGGAAATCTTGCATCTCGAATTACCGCAGCTGAGAATATATTTGATATGAATTCAACTAATAAAAAAATAGTATTGCTGTTTAGTGCTGGTGAAGTTTCCACAGATTCGTTAATTACTAAACTTCATCTCAATCCTAATATAAAAATTTATACTATGGGATTCGGAGGTGTTGAACAAGGCCAGGATTTAATGAGCTGGCTGGCAAATGAAACCGGAGGTGAATATTATAAGATAGATAGTTCAAGCGAAATCCCTACAGTTACAAATGTAATTTGGCTAAGGCTTTTGGGCTTGCAAATATCTTATTTATCCGGGGAGTTAAGCAGTGATATTATATCAAATGGAATGGCTTGGCAGGGCGGAATGGCATGGCAGGGCGGAATGGCTTGGCAAGGTGGGATGGCATGGCAAGGTGGTATGGCATGGCAGGGCGGAATGGCTTGGCAAGGCGGGATGGCATGGCAAGGCGGGATGGCATGGCAAGGCGGAATGGCTTGGCAAGGCGGAACTCTTGACATGGGACTATCATGGAAAGGTAGTGAATATTCTTTAGTTTTACTCCCGCCCGGCGTATCTGTTACCACGCCGGGAGTTATTCCTGATTCTGCTATTGATGTTACTAATTACAATAATTCACAGAATGCTAAGTACGGCATTGAATACTTTAATGGTTACAGCGCAACTTCAGGCGGTTATCCCTATAGATTTTTCAGAATAAATCATCCGGGAATCGGTCAATGGAAATATGCTATTATACAGAATGTTGCACCCGATACTACCGAATCACTTAGAGTTTACATGGCTAACAACCAGGATCTGATTCTGAAATTCAGTACAGATAAGCAAAGATATTATTTACAAAAAGATCAAAATGGAAACCTTATACCAACTACTGTTAAATTTACAGCAACTGTGCTGCAAGGTGGAGAATCAGACTCATTAACAGGACATGTTTTAACAGAAGGCTCTCCTGTTGATACTGCTATTGTAAAAGTTCAGGTAGTTGCACCTGACAGTCAAGTTGTACTCGGTCAATTAACACCAATTGGGAACGGACTGTATACAATTTCGTTTACAGCTAATGAATTAGGGAATTACAATGTTAATGCAGTTGCATCGGATTTGGATTCGACTATAGTAAATGGTGTAAAATATAATAATAGTAAATTTATAATTACAACCAAAGGTTCTTTCTATATATCTCAATATATCAATCCGATTAATACTAATAGCGCAGAATCGTACTTTTTAAATGCATTGAACTTACTAAATAGTATTTTGAATAATTCGAATTATAAACTGGATAAAAATACGTCAAAAAATATAAGCAATGCCGCTGGTTTAATTAAATCATCAATTGGATATTTTCTTAATGATGGAAATCATTTAAATACGAAAAAAGGACTGAACTTTTACGCTAATATTCAAACAGCGGTAAACGATATTTACTCATATATTGGTAATCTCAATTTTGGAGATAATATTGAACAGGCCTTAGATTTTATGTATCAAGGAAGTTATATTGTAGATAATACTGTAAGAAATGAAGCTGAGAATCCTATTTATTATTCTATTTCAAACTACACCAGTTCAATAAATAGCGTAAATTCGGAAATTGGGAAAGCAATTCTTGAATACAATAAAGGCAATTATGTAAATTCATTTAATCACTGGACAAATTCCTGGAAATTTGCGGTAAATATAATGGGTGCTAATTTGAAGAAGGGATCGGTAGATAATTCAAACGTAAAAATTCCTAAGGAATACAGGCTTGGCCAAAATTATCCGAATCCATTTAACCCAAGCACTGTTATAGAATATCAAATTCCTAAAAAAGGACTTGTAACTTTACGTATATATGATATACTCGGACGACTAGTTTCAACTCTGGTCGATGAAGAGCAAAATCCGGGATACTATGATGTTAATTGGAATGCATCTAAATATTCCAGCGGAATATATATATACAGAATTCAAAGTGGAACATTCAGTGCTACCAAAAAATTAATATTATTAAAATAGCATAATATAATTTTAGCAATAAATAATATTTTTGATATTTAATTAATTTCGAATCCGGTGCCTCTTCATTAAAAATTGAGGCACCAGATTTTTTTTAAACCATTTTCATTATTGTAATTGCAGTTTTATTCTAATTAACATTAATTATTCGTAAGTGGAAACCTAAATAAAGAAACATTATATTATTCAAGTATTATATTTATGTTTCGGGGAATCCGGAGGATTGATGATTTTTAAGCGCTTATTATTAATTTCTATATTCTTCCTTTTCATTATCAATGTTAATGCACAGAATATCATTAACTTCCATCACTTAACTGCGGAAGAAGGTCTGTCGCAAAGTTCCGTTACCTGTATTTTACAAGATGAAAAAGGTTTTATGTGGTTTGGAACCGAAGACGGATTAAATCGATATGACGGTTACAATTTTAAAATATTTAAAAATAGTCCGTCGGATTCGACTAGTTTAAGCAACAATTTTGTGATGGGATTATATGATGATTCATCCGGAAATTTGTATGTTGAAACTCAAGGCGGTTTCCAAAAATATAATCCGGTAACGGAATCTTTTACTAATTATAATAAAAACAATCTTAAATTAAGAAATACCAGATATAATTCTGTCAACGCATTTTTTGAAGATACGAAAGGCGTTCAATGGATAGGCGGATTATCTGCCAGTACCGGGCTTAAAAGAATTGATAAAAACACGGGTAAAATTACAATATATAAACATGATCCTTCAAATCCGTCTAGTTTAAGTGATGATAATGTTTTCTCTATATACAGAGACCGTTCTAAAAATTTATGGGTAGGAACATCAAACGGACTTGATAAATTAGATGAAAGGACCGGGAAATTTACACATTATAATAATATAAGCGGAGATAAAAATAGTTTATCAGATAACTGGGTATGGCCGATATATGAAGATAATGAAGGATATCTTTGGATCGGCACCGTAAGAGGCGGACTTGATAGATTTAATCCAAGAACTGGAGTTTTTGTAAGTTTTAAAAATGATCCGTTAAATCCAAGCAGTATAAGCGATAATTTTATATTCTCGATTTACCAAGACAGGAGCGGCGTCATTTGGATCGGTACAAATGCGGGGGGCGTAAATTATTTCCTCCCTTCTGTTCAAGTCTTTAATCTTTATAGAAGTAAACCGAAAGACAATAATTGGTTCAGTGATAATTCAATTCAATCTATGTATGTAGATAATAACGGAGAATATTGGATTGGCACCCAAAATAGCGGACTATATAAGTTTAATTATAAAAAGAATATTTTTACAAATTATACACACAATCCGTCTTCTTCTAACAGTATCTCAAGCAATAGAATTTTATCTCTTTGTAAAGATAATTTAGGAAATTTATGGATTGGTAATTTCAGCGCCGGGCTTGATGAATTAAATCTTAAGACCAATATTTTTAAACATTATCATAATAATCCTTCCGATTTAAATTCTCTTTCCGATAACCGCATATATTCTATAGTCCAAGGAAATAAAGATAATATTTGGATAGGTACTTATAGAGGCGGTTTAAATAAATTAGATCCAAATACCGGGAAAATAACTAGATTCCAATATGACAAGAATAATCCTAAAACCATAAGCTCAAATGCAGTCTGGTCGATTGCTTTAGACAAGTCCGGTAACCTTTGGTTAGGGACAGCAGGCGGAGGAATAGACATTTTTAATCCAATTACTAACCAGGCTACTCGAATAGAAAATATTCCTAATGATCCGGAAAGCTTAATGGACAATAATGTTATCGTCGTTTTTATTGATAGCAAGGATAATGTATGGGTAGGTTCAACTCAAGGATTAAGTGAATATAATAGAACAACTAATAAATTTAAGAATTACAGAGAAAAAGACGGATTGCCGAATGAAAATGTTTGGGGGATAATGGAGGACAATGAAGGTAATTTATGGATAAGTACGACTAAAGGTCTTTCCAGATTTAATCCCAGCACCAAAACGTTTAGAAATTTCTATGTACAGGATGGGCTTCAAGATAATGAATTTAATCAAAATGCCTTTGCTAAAGATAATTTGACAGGCCGTTTATTATTCGGCGGTAATGACGGCTTTAACATATTTAATCCGGATAATATAAAAGACAATAAATTTATCCCGCCCGTAGTATTTACTGATTATGAAAGATACAATACAGATGATAAGGGAGGAAAGCCTATAATTGAAAAAGGAATTTCCGATAGGGATAGTTTGCTCCTGACTTATAAAGACAATATAATTGATCTGCAATTTTCCGCGCTAAGTTATTACAATACATCTCAAAACCAATATAAATATAAGCTGGAAGGATTTAATAAAAATTGGATACAACTTGGAAATAATAATTCCGTGACTTTTACAAATTTATCACCCGGTAATTATGAACTGAAAGTTTTAGGATCAAATAATGATGGGATCTGGAATAATAAAGGCGCTTCATTATTCATTGAAGTAACTCCCCCGTGGTGGAAGACCAAAATCGCTTACGGAATTTATATCATTTTATTTCTAGGGCTACTTTTTGCTTTAAGGAAATTTGAACTTAACAGGCGTGAAGAAAAAGCAAAGATGAGAGAAAATGAATTGAGGTTAAAAGCTACCGAAGCTGAAAAACGAGCTATTGAGGCAGAAAATGAACGTAAGACAAAAGAACTTGAAGAAGCGAGACAGCTTCAGCTATCTATGCTTCCAAAAGCTTTGCCAAATCTTCCAAATCTTGAAATTGCAGCTTTCATGAGAACCGCTACCGAAGTCGGCGGAGATTATTATGATTTTATAGTTCAGGACGGCAGTATATTAAATGTCGGCTTTGGTGATGCTACCGGACACGGACTTCAGGCCGGTACAATGGTTACTCTTATGAAAGGTTTCTTTACTTCAGATGCAGCTAATCTGGAGATTCAAGATTTTATGAGTCATTGTACAGCGATGATAAAAGAAATTAAATTGGGAAGAATTTTAATGTCTTTCAGTCTTTTAAAAATTATTGATCATAAATTATCGCTGACAAGTGCCGGTATGCCGCCGGTTTATCTTTATAATAATCAGGCAAAAGACGTTGAAGAAATTTTGATTCAAGGAATGCCCTTGGGTGCAATGAAAAAATCTTCTTACAAAGTAGTTGAAAAGGATTTAAAATGTGGAGATACACTCTTGCTGCTTACTGATGGTCTCCCGGAACAAATGAATAATAAAGATGAAATGTTTGATTATTCAAGAGTAAAATGCCAATTTAAAGCTATAGCTGAAAATACTCCTGAAGCCATTATTGAAAAGCTTGTTAAATCCGGTGACGAATGGATGGGAGAAAGAATCCAGGCTGATGATATTTCAATGGTTGTAATAAAAGTAAAATAAAATGATTTGTTTAATTGAACTATAATTCAACTTATTTTGTTAGAAAACTTTATATTTGAATAAATAAAAACATTTATGGAACAAAATTTTAATTTAAATATTAAACTGCCTAAAATACCTGATATCGAATTGGTAGCTATTGAAGGTCTTGAAAGGATGGGAAAATATTTAGGCATTACGGATGATAAAATCGGCGAAGCCAGGATCGTGGTAAATGAAGCAATCATCAACGGTTTCGAACATTCCGGTATGGATAATCCTTATGTCAATATAGAATTCCAGATGACTAAAGAACAATTGACTATTTTTGTTACAGATTTTGGGAAGGGATTTAATCCTGATGAAGTTGAAGAACCTGATATTTCAAAAAAGATAGGCGGTGATAACAAAAGAGGGTGGGGAATAAAATTGATGAAATCTCTTTCAGATGATTTGAAAATTGAATCCGGATCTACCGGGACAAAAATTACTATTATTAAAAACTTAAAATAACGGATAATAAGATGAGTGACGAATTTACGCTTCAAGCAGAAACAGTTGGCGAAACATTAGTAATAAAAACCGGGGGCTATATTAATAATGTAGCCGGCGAGAAGATATCAAAAGTTTTTTCCGAAAATCAGAATTCAAGTATAAAAAATGCTGTCTTCGATCTAGAAAAATCTAAGGTTATTAATTCAATCGGTATTTCCTATTTACTCGAAGTGATAGAAAAGCTATCAGA
Organism: Ignavibacteriaceae bacterium; assembly: GCA_046705645.1. GTDB lineage: Bacteria > Bacteroidota > Ignavibacteria > Ignavibacteriales > Ignavibacteriaceae > FEN-1297. Next base: position 37,546 of record JBJKQE010000234.1, read on the forward strand.
TAAGAACGGTAAAATTGTTTTTCTTAATCTGGATCCATCTGTCGAAAAAACATTTAAGATCATGGGATTATTCCAGTTTTCGCAAACAGCCGAGTCTCTAGATTCTGCTCTTAAGGAATTGACTGCTTAGAGTAATATTAAACTTGAATTTATAAATTTTATCAACCAATATTTAAATACCTGTGGAACAGAACATATTAGTTGAAAAACTTTCTTTACAATCAGAGTCCTTCCAGGAAGGTTTTAAGATACTCACAAAATCGGACAACTTTGCAGAAATAGCAAAGAACTTTCGACATTTGTTAAGAGCTAATTTTATTATTACGGATATTCATCTTTTTCATAAGCAGACTTATCAGGCAGATTGGAAAAATATTTTGTCACAAGATAAAATTGATGCGAATGTAATTTCAATTCTTAAACATGTGGACCAGCAAGCCTTAATCAATTATGATAAAGAATCATATAATGCAGTAATTGTACTTCCTTTAACAGATTCATCTTATATAGGTATTTTATTAGGTAAAAAACTTGACGGAAGCGAATTCACTGATTTTGATAAAATTACTCTGCAAATACTTCTACAGGTTTTTTCAAGTGCTTACGAATCATTTTTAAATCAAAAGAAAGAAAAGAAACTAATTTTTGATTTAAATGAAAAAATAATGCAGCTGAATAATTTGATAGATTCAGGTATCGAAATTTCTAAATATGAAAATCAAAATATCCTTTATGAACTTGCTCTTCAAAAAGCTGCTTCATTAACCAATGCTTCTGCTGCTTTAATAAAAATAGTGAATAAGGAAAACGTAAATCATATAGAACAATATACATTCCCAAACGCAAATGATCCTGAAAATATTTTAAATAGCTCATATAAAATTGAAACTTCGTTTGATTTTGGTGAACAGAATTTCCTTTTTGTTCTTTCAGAAAAGGAAACGCGCAAAGGTGTTACAAACTTTAACGATTTAGATGAATTATTACTTCAGGCTATTTCCAGGCAGGTAAAAACAGCGATAGAAAATGATCATTTGCTTAAGCAGTCCATTGAAAAAGAAAAAATGGAGAAAGAATTTCTTTTAGCTGCTGCTATACAGCAGAGAATTATTCCTAAGGAATTACCTAAGATTGAAGGATATGAGTTAGCAGGAGTAAATATTCCGTCGAAGGAAGTCGGCGGGGATTATTATGATTGTATAAATTTAGGCAACGGAATTTATTCACTAATAATTGCAGATGTTACCGGGAAAGGGATTTCGGCTGCACTGCTTGTTAATACTCTTAATGCTGCGCTTTATTCATATTTAGAATTTAATATTCCATTAAATGAATTGG
>JBJKQE010000235.1:0-9446 GCA_046705645.1 Ignavibacteriaceae bacterium
TTGAATTTGTTGACGTGGTAGGATTACAAAAAGGAGATTCGGGTTCAACACAATTTACAGGTAATTTTCTCTCAAAAGTTAAGACAAATGATGCTCTTATTCAGGTTGTTCGATTATTCAAAAACGAACTTGTAATTCATCCCGAAGGATCTGTTAACATGATGAGAGATATTAATACTTTTAAAACTGAGTTTATACTTTCAGATTTAGCTATTGTAGAAAAGAGAATCGACAGTATAAAAAAGCAAATCTTAAAAACTCAGGATGATGCTCTAAAAAGAGAACTAGCAGTTTTGGAAAAATGTGATGAAATTTTACAGGCAGAAAAACCGCTTCGAGATTCGGACCTAACATGTGATGAATTACAAATATTAAAAACCTATCAGTTACTTTCTGCAAAGCCAATGCTGATAGCATTAAATTTGGATGAATCTCAAAAAGATAATATAGAGGAATATTTAAATTCCCTTGTTAAAGCTAAAATCGGAAAGAATACAAAGGCGATTGTATTTTTTGGTCAATTGGAATTGGAAATGTCGGAACTTAATGAAGAAGATGCTTCCTTGTTCATGAAGGAATATGGGATAGAAGAATCGGCGCTCGAAAGCATAATTCGTGAAGCATACAATTTATTGGGATTACAATCTTTCTTCACAGTTGGTGAGGATGAATGCCGCGCATGGACAATTCATAAAGGTATGAATGCTCAAGAAGCGGCAGGAGCAATTCATACCGATTTTTATAATAGGTTCATTCGTGCCGAAGTTGTACATTATGATGATTTTATTACTCAAGGATCATTCGCTCATGCCAAAGAACATGGCGTATGGCGATTAGAGGGAAAGGAATATATTGTAAAAGACGGGGATATAATTTCAATTAGGCATAATTAAAATCATATTATTAGAAAATTGTTAACCGTTATTAATAATTTCAGAATAGGGTACGGATTCCAATTCCTTTTTACTAATTTCATTATCTATATAATTATTTTCATTTAAATAAAGCATAATTAAATTATGCTTGTTATCAAGTTCCTCAATTAAAATCCTAGGATTAATTTTTTTAAAATCATTAATATCATACATAAAATGTTCTTTAAATAATAGATTGGAAATTTCAGAGATTTTAAACGACTTACTTGCAACAAAAGGATCACCGATTAGAAGATTAACTCCTTTTCTTTTTAAGTAATCTATAGATGCTAATTTTTGATGTCCAGGTCTATTACTTATTGTATTTTGTTCTCTGGCAATAAATTTATCATTTAATCCCAGCATGTCTAAAGTTTTAAGTTCGGAATAATATGGAACAGCACCTGCAGCGGTAACTGCAATCTCAACATCACTACCGCCAAATATTGTTTTCAGCTTTTTACCTACGCCTATCCAATTCTGATTAGGATAAACAAGATGTGATTCCAGCACTCTTATTCCCTCAATTCGCGAATTATAATGAAATGTAACAGCGTGAAAAATCGATCCGACAATTATAATCACTAAAAAGACTGCCTTAAGTTTTTCAGGCTGAATTAACTTATGGATTATCCAAATTATTACTATAAAAATAAAAGGTAAAATAGGGACAAAGAATCGGAATTCCATAAAACCTCCACCTATTTTTATCAGGTAGAGCGTCCAAATAAAAATCGTAACCAACAATATATTAATTTTTAAACTAGTCTCATGCAGAAACTCCTTCAAGTAGAATACTAAAATTAAAGGAAAAATAAACAACCAATAAGAAGCTAAGAACCAACCGACATAAATAAAGCCGGAAACTATAGATGTTTGGTTGCCCGCTTTAACATAATAAGTGTTCGGTAATATATTTCCGTAGTAATTTAATTTCCAAATAAAATAGGGTATCAAAATTATAATGAATGGAATTATCAAGGTTAGAAAATTTTTTAAAATTTTAGCTTTTGGGAGCTTTTCTTTTAAACCGATAAAAACTGCTGCAGAAAAAATGATAACGGCAAAAATGATTGAATCAGGCCTTGTTAAAATAGATACTGCCAATAAAATTGATAAAAAAGATAAAGTTTTTATTCCTCTATCATTTACCAAAATAAATTTAAAGAACAAATAATAGCAAGCTGTTATAATGGCAGTCTGCATTTGAGTCTCTAACCCGCCGGTTGCATAACAACTCATAGTATAATTTGTACCCAAAAGAATAAGAGTAATGATGGCCAATGTTTTCGATTCGAAAATCCGGAAGGATAACTTGTATGCAAAGAAAAGAGTGATAATAAAAAATGCAATACCGGAATAATAAACAAAATTTATCGGATTTAAATTAAATTTTATCGGGAGGGCAATTATCATTGTCCAAAGGAAGTTTGTATAACCTTCTAACCTTACACCTTTATTAAATACTAAGCCGAAACCTTTTACAAAATTTTTAGCATAACGGAAGGAAATAAAAGTATCATCTTGGATAAATCTGTTTTCCCAGGCAAGTAGTATTAAAAAAATAAAAGTTAAACTTATATATAATTTAAATCTCTTCTCAATTATTTTTTTAAGAAAAATCAATCGCTTAAGAAATATATTTATTTGAAATGGAAAATATTTATATCCGGACTAATTAATTTACAGCAATAAAAAATAATTCAATAATCCGGTTTCACATGCTGGGTCTGCAATCACTATTATTCATTAATGGTTCGGTTGCACTTTACCATTGCCTTTGTTCTTGCCTTCAGTTTCTATTCCTATCTACTCTTTATAATATTTCATTGCTTCGGGAATTTCATTTTTTATTTTTTCAATTCTAGTCTGATCTGAAGGGTGATCGCTTAAAAATTCAGGCGGTGCCTGTCCGTTTTGCATACTTGCCATTCTTTGCCAAAATTCCAAAGCATAATTAGGATTATAACCGGCCATCGCCATAAATATTAAGCCTAAATGATCAGCTTCACTTTCTTGTAATCTGCTGAAAGGAAGAAGAACGCCTACCTGTGTTCCAATACCAAAAGCAGCCATAAAAATATTTTGAGTCAATGCCGGTTTCTCTTTTAATGCTTGAGAAAGTGCAACTCCACCGAGTTGGGCAATCATAGCCTGACTCATTCTTTCATTACCGTGTTTTGCAACAGCATGTGCAATTTCGTGTCCAAGCACGACAGCTAAACCTGCTTCTGTTTTAGTTATAGGAAGGATTCCAGTATAAACAACTACTTTACCTCCAGGCATGCACCAAGCATTAACTTCTTTACTATCTATTAAGTGAAATTCCCATTTATACCCCTGCAACTGCTGCGAAAGGTTATTTTGTGTAAAATATTGTTCGACAGCCTTAGCTACTCTTTCACCTACTTTTCTTACAAGAGCTGTTTCCTGCTGATTAGTGCTTTCTTTATTGTCTTTCAAAAATTGATCATACTGCTGAAAACTCATAGACAACATCTCGTTATCAGGGATTAAATCTAATTGACTTCTCCCTGTTAACGGAACTTTACTGCAAGAATTAAATAAGACAGAAATTAAAATTAACACAAATACGGATTTTAAATATTTTAACATATGCACCCCAAGAAAAAATTAAGTTATTTTATTACGGTATTCCTCTTTTAAAAACAAGAAAGTGGATTGAATCTGTCTTATATAATATATTAAAAAATATTTAAAGATGAGTAGACAATAAATCTCTAGACAATCAAGGTTTTAAAACCATTAATATAACTGCTATATAAGGAGTTATTGTAGCAATTGTTCCCCAAAAATTCCATTTTTTAGATAATCTTAAATAATTTTCCCATGAAAATTTTTCAGGATTATTAGCAAGAGAATAAATTTCTTTTTGGAGAGGGGCTACTTTTGCCATAAAAGCATAAGCAGAAATAATTATCATTATAATAGACCAGAATATCCAAGAAGTTTCAATTAACGAAATATTTCCCTGCATTGCAGTGCCAAGTCCAAAAATAATTAATGCCGTAACAGAAGGCATTGTAAATATTTTATCAGCTTTAATTATGTTTTTAAATGTATCCGCAATTTTTAGTCGATCTTTTGATTTATCTGCCTGTATTTTCCAAAAGATACCAATTGTTATATTCCCTATAAAAATGATAGCAAACAGGATATGCAGCAATTTCCAAATGTTATAAATCATCTAATCCTCAATTTTGATATTCGATCTAAAAAGTAAAATAACTATTCTGAAGCAGAAAAATACTTTTATGAAAGGAAATGGAGTAATACTAATATAAAAAAATAATATTTTTATGGAAGCGGTTCATGTCAAACCGCTTCCAAAATTTTAATTAAAGTTTACAATAAAAAAAGGCTAAATTATTGTTATTTATTACTTTGATTAATTAACCTGATTTCAACTCTTCTATTCTTTGCTCTTCCTAATGACGTACTGTTACTTGCTATGGGGTTAGCTTTCCCGAAAGCTTTGATTTTTAGAGAACTTCTGCGAACACCTTTGTTAACAAGATAATTGACAACTGCTTCAGCTCGTAATTTTGATAACTTTAAATTAATTGCATTTGTTCCTACGGAATCCGTATAACCTTCAACTAACCATTTGGAGTTCGGATTTTGTTTCATTTTAATTGCAAAATTATCTAAAATCTGATAAGATTCAGGCAGCAGTTTTGCTTTACCCGATTCAAAATTAGCATCACCCTTTAGATTTAATCCTTTTTGATCAACAGGTTTTACATGTATTATAGGACATCCAATCGAATCAACTTGAGTTCCCATTGGTGTATTTGGACATTCGTCTTTGTAATCCGGAACACCATCACCATCTGAATCAAGAGGACACCCGTTCGAATCTACTTTTACTCCTTGTGGTGTGTTAGGACATTTATCTTTGTAATCCGGAATACCGTCACGATCTGAATCCAATGGACAACCCATTTTATCTACTACTAACCCTTTGGGAGTATTGGGACATTTATCCATGTAATCAGGAACTCCGTCACCGTCAGAATCCAAAGGACAGCCAAATTCATCTACTTTTACATTTGAAACAGTACCTGGACACCTATCAATATAATCAGGAATATTATCTCCATCGGAATCTTTGTTTCTTCCAAAGTAATAAGTAAAACCAGCATTTAGAGTAACAGCTGCATCATTATGAAGGCCGCTTTTTATATTATCTAAATAATCTTGAGCTGTTAAAATCATATTACCGGATATATTTATACTGACATTATTAGATATCATATACTTTAATCCAAGTTCACCGTTATAAGCACCCATTTGCCTGTTATATGTATGCGGTAGTTTATTTCCATTATTATCTTCGGGATAATACCATATACTGGATATCCCTACGGCTAAAAACGGATAAATTCTATCATCGATAGAATAAGTATAACCTAATCCGATACCGCCATAATAAATTGTTGAGTTAAAAATATTAGGAATTCTTCTATTATCCTTGCCGGAAATAATGCCCATTCCTCCAAACCCTTTTAGGCTTATTAAACTTGCACTATTCGAAAAGAAATAATATTCCAATGAACCTCTTGCTATATAATTTAGTCTAATATCTTTATAATCCGTCTGACCAATTGTTAAACCACCATCTACCGTTACGGCCAAATTATTAGATAAAGGATTATATAAGTCAATATTTTTATTTGTCTGCCCAAAACAAATCTGCGCAAGAAATAAAGAGAAAATAAAAACAGTGGAAATTAATCTCATGATCTTTCCTTCTTATTTTTAATAATTCTTAGATTTATTTAAGTCACAAAAAATTTTACTTAGAAATATTTGAAAGTAAAACAGAAAATATCATAACTATTAATTTTTTTAAAAGAGTCTATTCTTATTTAGTTAATAGTGTAATGGTCAACTGAAAATGGAATCTCTTACAAACATTAGGTTAATTGTATTATATGAAATTCTGTCACTCTCGCGAGTATTACATTGGAAATTTATAAAATTTGATATGTTTCTATATTGAAGAGAATGCATTTTTAGTAATCTAAATTCTTTCCAGCTATATATAAATAACTATAAAATTAAAGTTCCACCTTATAAAACAACTGTTTTAAGTATAAGATACAACGATTAAAATGTATTTGCAATAATTGCAGTTAACAATTACTGTTCTTTATGATGAATATATTTGTTTTAAAATTTACGGTTTTTTTAATTTTAACTTATTCAGTCGAATGAAAAAAACTTGAATTATTAAAATTAATCATGTCATTAAAAAATTTTAGCAGTTGCAAAACGATTTCATTAATCTTTATCATTCTTATAATAATAAAAACCCTGCTCTATGAACAGGGTTATAAAATACCTCATGCAGCAAAGAAAAGTAAATACTTATTACTGCATAACTATTTTAAGAAAACAATATTAATAGCTGTCCTGATTTATTATTACCTTTCCCCTAAATTTACGATAAATAAAAATTGTGTAAATTATTACCAGCGGCATTCCAATTAAGGCGATTATTAACATTGTCTCCAATGTCCTGGGAGTTGAGGATGCGTTATAAATAGTAAGACTATTCGCTAAATCAATACTAGATGGTACCAGTAGCGGGAACAAACTTAATGCAAATAGAAGCGTCATCATAGCTATAAGTATTGATGAAGATAGAAATGCCATCCCGAATTTTTTTGCTTTAATAGAGACCGGCACATAAATTAATGAAATAAACATGACAACTAATAATATCCAGAATAGGAAGTTACCTAAAATTCCTTTAAATAAGTAAGGCGCTGTAAAAAATGTCGCTAACGTCGCCATCAAATAAAGTATTACAAGAATTATCCATGCTTTATTAGCCCAACTTACCATTTTATCTTGCTGAGCTCCTTCAGTTTTTAAGGTTAGATATACAGCTCCATGCATTATAAACAGGAATAAGCTTAATAGACCAACAAGTATGGAATACGGATTTAATAAGCCCAAGAATGAGATTGAAGATGTAACCTTTCCATTAATTAATTCTACCGGTAAACCTCTCATTACATTACCGATTGCAACTCCGTAAAGTAAAGCAGGAATCAAATTAGCCAATCCAAAGATTGTGTCCCAAAGTTTTTTTGTTTCCTGATTTACAACATATTTCCTGAATTCAAAAGAGACTGCACGTAAAATAAGAGCCAATAACAACAGCATAAAAGCAATATAAAAACCGCTGAAAACCGTTGCATAAACTATAGGGAAAGCTGCAAATAATGCTCCTCCGCCGGTTAATAACCATACCTCATTACCATCCCAAACAGGACCTATAGCATTAAAATTAACTCTTTTTTCTTCATCGCTTTTTGTAAATAAATGTATTATACCAACACCAAGATCAAATCCATCAAGTATGGCGTAACCGATAATCAATACACCTACGAGGATAAACCAAATAATATTTAAGTTAATCATTGCAGCACCTCCTTGCCGGTAATTGGTTCCGGGCCTTCTTTTATTTTTCTAACAAGAAGATAAATAAGGATTGATGCCAATAAGATATATATAATTGCAAAAAGAATAATTGAAAATAAAATTTCCGGAGCAGTAACATTAATAGAAGCAGCATCCGATGTTCTTAAAAGATTATAAACAATCCATGGTTGTCTTCCAACTTCTGCAGATATCCATCCTAATTGACAGGCAATCAAAGGAAATGGAATTGCCCAAACCAACAATTTTAAAAATTTTTTACTTTCCCACAAAGTATTTTTATATAATTTCCAGGTAGCAATTGCCATCAAGAGAATAAAAACCATTCCGAGTGCAACCATATTATGATATGATACAAATGTTATAAATAACGGCGGTATATCATCTTTAGGAAAATCATTAATTCCTTTTATTCGTGCGTTTACATTTCCGAAAGCCAGCCAGCTTAAAAGTCCTGGGATTTCAACTTTAGCTTTTAGTTCAGGAGGGGGCATCGTAGGAAATGCAAAAACTGCAAGCGGAGCGCCGCTTTGAGATGTATAAAGACCTTGAATTGCAGCAAACTTTGCGGGTTGTTCATGAGCGACTTCTCGTCCGCTTTCATGTCCAAACGGAAACACTTCAAGCAATGATACTACTAATCCAAAAATCACAGCTAACTTAAGAGCTTTTTTTGAGATGTTAACTTCTTTATTTTTATATAGAAGATAAGCTGATATCCCGGCCATTAAAAAAGCGCCTGAAATTAATGCCGCATCAAAAGTATGAAAGAAGCGGGGAAGAGTAGAAGGATTAAAAACTGCAGCCCAAAAATCCGTTAATTCTGCTCTGCCGTTCTGGATAATATATCCGGCAGGAGTTTGCTGCCACGAGTTTGCTACTATTATCCAGAAAGCTGAGATTGTTGAACCAATCGCTACCATTAATGCCGAAAACCAATGAACACTTTTTGAAACTCTATTGCGGCCGAATATATAAAGACCTAAGAAAGTTGATTCAAGAAAAAATGCAAACACCCCTTCTGCGGCAAGTGGTGCACCAAAAATATCACCGACAAATTTTGAATATTCCGCCCAGTTGGTGCCGAATTGAAATTCCATAACAATTCCGGTTGCAACACCAACCGCAAAAATTAATCCTAATATTTTACTAAAGAATTTACCCATTGAAATGTAAACTTCGTCTTTCTTTTTCCATCCTACCGTTTCTACTATAACCAATAACCAGGATAGGCCAATAGTAAGCGGCGGAAATAAGAAGTGAAATCCAACTGTCATTGCAAATTGAATACGAGCTAATAGAACAGGATCCATTTTATATTTTTCCTCCTTTATTTTATCATCATTAAGGAATAAATACTATTTGTTAAACCGCTTTTTCCTCTCTTCATTTTCAAGAGCCAGTTCCGCAATTGATTTACTCGAAAGTACAGTTCTTAAATTTTTTTGTGCATCGCACCATAAAGTATGAACCGTACACCACCTTTCATCCGAACAAAATGCTTTATCAATAAGACATTTATTTAAAGCCATCTTCCCTTCAACTGCTTCAATTATTTCCAGAGGTGTTATTTGCAAAGCAGGTTTACCCAATTTAATTCCCCCGCCAATTCCCCTTTGGGAATAAATTAATCCTGAAGATGCAAGTTGAGGAATAATTTTTCGAAGGAATTTTTCCGGTATGTTATTAGCGGCAGAAATTTCCGCTATTTGGAAAACCGAATCATCATTGCTCGATGCAAGATGAATCATCGCTCGGATTGCGTACTCCCCGGTTAATGTAAGCTGCATAACAAATAATTTTTTTAACTTTTAAATATGACAAATTTTGTCATATTTAGCAAGGGGGAAATATAGTTTAAAAATATATCATAAAAGCCATGTGAATATTTTACATTTTAGAAAGGGACTAAAGCTTTAAAAACAAAAAACCCCGAATATTTTTGTCCGGGGTTTATAAATTAAAATTTGGCAGCGACCTACTCTCCCACACACCTGCGCATGCAGTACCATCGGCGTACAGGGGCTTAACTTCTCTGTTCGGAATGGGAAGAGGTGT
>JBJKQE010000236.1:0-7660 GCA_046705645.1 Ignavibacteriaceae bacterium
ATCATTGCCGCAATCACTTCAACACGACCCTTTACCGCATAGGTTAAACAACCATATGCCGAACTGAATAGTACAATCATACAACTTGTACCAACGGCAATTACCGTCGGTAATCCTATTAAATAAACTAATGCAGGAATAATTATAAAACCGCCTCCGACACCTAAAAATCCGGATATAAACCCGGTGCACAAAAAGATTAATAAAATAATCCACAATGAAACTCCTTCAATTCCGGATGTAGGAAGAGAGATCATTGGCGGAATATTTAACTGATAAAGTTTTTCAGCTAGTTTACTGCGTTCTACTTTTTGTTTTGCTTTTGTTGGGTTGTCAATTTCTTTTTGAAGAATTTTAAGTTGCCTGGTTCGGAGCACAAAGTAATCATAAAGCATATAAGAGCCGAGTCCAACTAAAAATATTATATAGGTACACCTGACTATTAAACCGACATCGCCAATTTTTTCCAAATCAATAATAAGGTCACTTCCGATTTCCAATCCGATAACAGAAGTAATTATTGAAAGGAAACCAAGCTTCCAATCAATGTTTCCCATCTTGTGATGTTTTTTTACTGCTCCTATTGTTTGCCCGAAAATATTTGCATTACCTGTACCTATTGCATACGCAATGTGAAAACCGAAAATGTTTAAAGCGGGAGTAACAATCCACCCGCCGCCAACACCGAAGAATCCGCCCAAAACGCCTACACAAAATCCAATCAAAATTAATAAGATAATATTGAACTGAATCCCGGCAACAGGCAAATAAATATTAAATAAGTTCATTTGATTATATTTTTAATTGCGCACTTTTATTATTAAACCCGCTGTTTAATTTTCCTTTTTATACTCGATTATCAGTTTGGCAATAATTATCACTGTCATAGTTAAAGCTGTTCCCATCAAAATGATTCCGGAAAAGGTCTGGAAAAGCGGTTTTATTGTCATTTTATAAAATTGTTCCGTTATTACAGAAAAGCTGGTAAAAACTACCATGATTGCAAATAACAATCTAATACCATAACCCTTAATATATTTAACGGCAGTTGCACCAATGGTTGCACCGATTGAAGCACCAACAAGCATCACAGCTGCGGCAAATAATTCAACTCTTCCGTCCATAGCATAAATAAAACATCCGAAAGCAGAGCTAAAAAAGACTGTTATTAAACTAGTTCCTACCGCAATAATTGTCGGAAGTCCTATTAGATAGACCAAAGCAGGCATAATAATAAATCCGCCGCCGATACCTAAAAGGCCGGAGAGAAAACCTGTGAATAAAAAAATTAATAAGATAATCCATAAAGAAACTGCTTCAATGTTTGAAGAAGGGAAGGAAATCATCGGAGGAAGATTTATATTATGAAGCTTTTCAGATATTCCGTTATGATTATTTTTCAAAGAAGCAACTGACGATGATCCTTCATTTGTTTGATCGAGTTTTTTTTGACGTAATACAAAATAATCATAAAACATAAATGCGCCGAGCCCGGCTAAAAAAAACACATAACACCACCGGATAATTGTGCCTACGTCGCCAGCTTTTTCTAATGCAATTACGACTCTTGAACCAAGTTCAAAACCAATAATAGAAGTAGTAATTGATATAAGTCCCAATTTCCAATCTATATTTCCCATTTTTTGATGTTTCTTTATCGCACCGAAAGACTGCCCGAATATATTTGAAAGTCCTGTCCCAATTGCAAAAGCCATATGAAAGCCGAAAATATTTAACGCCGGCGTTACAAGCCAGCCACCACCCACGCCAAAAAATCCTCCAATCACACCGACACAAAATCCGATTAAAATTAGCAATAGGAAGTTAAAATGGATTCCTGCAACGGGTAAATAAATTTCGAAAATATTCATGATTTTATTTGTTAATTAAATTCAGTGAATAAGCTTAATTTTTTTACTTTCTTTTTTAGATTCTAATATTAGCTTACCGATAATTATTGAAGTCATAATAAGTGCTGTTCCCATTAAAATAATTTCTGCTATGGTCTGAAATAACATCTTACCTGTAATCTTAAAAAATTGTTCGGATATAACTGATAAACCGGCAAACATAATCATGATTGAAAATAGCAGCCTTATTCCATAGCCTTTAATGTATCTGACTGCCGTTGCTCCGATTTGGGCACCAACAGACGCACCGATTAATAAAATGAATGCAGCTATCATTTCAACTCTGCCGTTAATTGCATAAATAAAACATCCGTAGGCTGAACTAAAGAGGACGGTAATTAGGCTTGTCCCCACTGCAATTACCGTCGGAAGACCGATTAAATAAATAAGAGTAGGCATAATTATAAATCCGCCGCCTATGCCTAGCATTCCTGAAAAAAAACCTGTGAATAAAAAAATCGTTATTATTATCCAAAGTGAAACGGATTCGATTTGCGAAATTGGAAATGATATCATTGGAGGAATTTTTATTTCATATAATCTCTCTGCAACTTTATTCCTGTAGGGCTTTACTTCTAAAGATTGAGTATCGCTTGAATCTAAATCATCATTTAACTGTTTCTTTTGAAGAACGAAATAATCATAAGACATAAATCCGCCCAGACCGAATAAAAAAAGAACGTAACACCATCTAATAATTATTCCTGCGCTGCCCGATTTTTCTAATGCAAGAACTACTTGAGAACCTATTTCAAAACCTACAATGGAAACAGTAATGGAAATAATACCTAATTTCCAATCAATATTTCCCATCCTGTGGTGTTTCTTTGCTGCCACAATTGATTGGCCGAAAATATTTGTAAGACAGGTTCCTATTGCATAAGCCATGGGAAATCCAAAGATGTTTAATGCAGGTGTAACAAACCATCCACCGCCTTCACCGAAAAATCCTGCTATAACCCCTACGCAAAATCCTATTAACATTAATAACAAAATATTAAAGTGAATTCCTACAACAGGTAAATAAATATTAAATATATTCATTCTATACTCGTGTTAAAAGAATTACTAATGGTGTCAACGATTCCTTTAACTGAGTTATCATAAATACGTTTTACTTTTATCAATCCTTTTTTAATTAAAGTACCGGCAGCATGTTGATCCAATACTAACAATGTACAGCCCTTTAAAAGCATCATGGCTGTTTCATGTCCGTAAATATTAAAGAAATATTGAACCGAATCATTTGAAGAAAAAATGAAAATATCTGCGCCATTTTCTTTGATATTTTTAATTAGTTCAATTCCCATTTCATTATTAAAAGTATCGGCTAGTTCTGATGTCTCGTCAACAAAGTCCTGATAAATTTCGGCTGTTAAGTCATAAGTGTTTGTTTTGCGTTGTAAGATATAACCGGATCCATTGTTAATTTCGAATAATTTTTTATTCTCATTTTTCCTATTGATTGAAGTAAATGTATCCAATTTATTTACTAAGTCAGGAGTTAAAGGAAGTGCCAGTACTTCTCCGCCTAAATCATAGATTTCATTATTTAGTTCATAATATTTTTCCCAGTTCCCGATTACTGCAATTCTTTTATTAAATAACGGCATTTTCTCATACCATGATATTTCATCTCTCAATAGTACTGTCGGGCTTATCATAATAATAACCGGAGGGTGAAGATTTAGTTTTTTATATTCTTCTGCAATTGTATCTAACCTTGCCGTAATCGTTCTTTGCATCGATAGTGTACCGTTTTCAATAACAGCAGCAGGCATTGCCGGATCCATTCCATATTTTATTAGCTCACTGCAAATCCTTTCTATTCTCGATGCCCCCATGTAAATAATAAGAGACGTATTTTTTAACTTTGCCAGTTTTTCCCAGTCTACTTGAGTTTCAGGTTTCCCCGGAGATTCATGTGCGGTAATTAAAACGCACTGGGTAATTAATCCTCTTTGAGTTATAGGGATTCCGCTGTAAATGGGGGCCGATAGACCGGAAGTTATTCCGGGTATAATTTCGTATTCAATTCCTGCTGCCTTTAAAGCAGCAGCCTCTTCCGAACCTCTTCCGAATATGAACGGGTTTCCGCCTTTTAAACGAACAACATTAAAACCCAGTTTGGATTTGCAAATGAGAATATTGGTTATTCTTTCTTGTTCTATAGGGTGGTAACCGGATTCTTTGCCGACGAATATTTTTCCGCTGTCTTTTCTACAATATGATAAAAGATCGTTATTTATTAACCTGTCATATACAACTACATCGGCTTGTTTTAGTTTATTCATAGCCTTTACAGTTATAAGCCCGGGGTCGCCCGGTCCCGCGCCAACAATATATACTTTACCGGATTTCATTTCTTTTACTCTTTAAAATATTTTATGCAATTTTTATAAGTGTCTAAGAACATTAATTATTAAATATGTTGCGGTAGCAATAAATACTACCAGAAAAACTAAAATTAAAATGTCAGTTCCCGTATCGTTCTTTGCAGTTGCTTTCTGTTCTTTTTCGAGTAAATTATTTATAATGTTAAGCGTTTCTCTACCGATTTTCTTAAATTGTTCATCATATTGAGCTTTACCGTTTTCATCTAATTTATTTGTTCTAATTTCGTCGAAGAATTTATTATAAATTTCAGACATAACTGTGTTATTCATTGTAATTTTATTTATCTCATCATTAGTAAGCGCAGTTAATCCGATTAACTCACCGAATCTTTGATGGAAATCTTCTTTTGCTTTTTGCCATTGTAAAAATCTTTCATGTGTATAACCGCGGATTAAAAGATTTTTTTCTTCTCTTCTAAGTTGAAGCTCTGACTCTTTAAAAAGATGTATAGTATCGATTATTTTGTTACCTGTTTCAATCCGCTGCGTTAATACCCAGCCTAAAACACCGCTGCCGAGGATTAGAATTAATATTACGACAAATGAGAAAATTATTTTCCCCCGTAAATTTTTTTTGGAGTCTTCCATAATCATTCTCTCGATGAGATAATTAATTTAATTCATTTAAAATTTTTTGAGCTTCTTTGTATGAATTTCTTTTCCCTTTTTCAGCTAACATTTTTTCCCAGTTAACGGAAGTAAATTTCCGAAACATTTTTGCCTTAGTTTTAGCTGATTTACTTTTTCCGTTTGTTAATAAATGATTTCTGAATTGACTTGCTAATTGAATAATTTCACTATAAGTAGGCGAAATAATTGTCTCTAGTTTTTTCCTTATCGCTTTAACATAAAAAGGGGCTCTACCTTGAGAAGAAACCGAAATAGTTAAATCTCCTCGCTTTACATTTGCCGGCATAATAAAATCACAAAAAAGCGGTTCATCAACGACATTAATTAGTATATCTTCATTAACACAGTCATTGTATACAGTTTGATTTATTTTTTTATTATTTGTAGCAGAAACAACTATTTTGAAATTCTTAATATATTTTTCGGAATAGGATTTATTAATAATTTTTATTTCATCTGCATTTGCCAATTCAATTAAAGGTTTACAAAATTTTGGAGAAATCACCGTGATATTTGCGTTAAAATCGAGAAGTGATAATACTTTTCTATAAGCTACTTTCCCGCCGCCTACTATTAAACACGGAAATTTATTTAGGTTAATAAATATTGGAAAAAACCCCGATTTCGTATTATTTCTCATAAAATCATACTACCTCGATGTTAAGATTCATTAATTAGCCCAAAAAAACAAAGAAGTAAGAATTTCTGTAATCCTTGTGTTGCCTGTAAATTACAATTAAAAATTCGGCATGATATTTAGATTTATAATGTGTTGGTTTAAAGATAAATGTTGTGGTAATAAGAGAAAATTTCGATTGATTGAGATAATTAGTTTATATGCATTTTTAAACAGTTGATTAAGTTATAAAACGTTTTTAGATATACAATAAAAACACTTCGAATACAATTAAGTAGAATGATAATGACATAAAGATTAGGTAATAATAAATTTAAACTGAAAAATACTATAAAAATAAAACCGTCGTAGTTTTATAAAAACAGGAGGCTGATTATGAAAATAATTAGAAATAAGTTTAAAAAATCAATTCCTTCCTGTCTTAATTTTTTAATACGGAATTATCTTTTAAGAAAAATTACCGCTTACAATTTTGATACGTACATATATAAAAAAATTGTAGAGAAAGGAAGCCTATATACTAAAGAAATAAGGTATGAAAGATATAAGATATTATCCGACTTGCTTATAATGCTTCAAAAGGTTCTGGCCGATAAAAAAATTTCCCCGAATGTAAAAAAGAAATTAATTGATGTTTTTATTTGCCGTATTATGATTAAAAATGGAAATAATAACACGGAGGAATTTACTAAAAAGTTTATGCAGGATCCGCCCGGATTTATTACTATTAGCCCATGTAAAAAGTGTAATTTAAATTGTACAGGCTGCTTTGTAAAGGATAGTTGCAACGCGTCTGAAAAACTAGATTATGAAATAATTGATAAAATAATAAGTGAAAAAACCGAATTATGGAATTCCTTTTTTACTGTAATTTCCGGCGGGGAACCGTTTTTATGGCATTCCAAAGGTAAAGATATAATTGATCTATGCAGTGCTCACCCGGAAAATTATTTTATGATTTATACAAACGGTACTCTTATTAACAAGGATAAAGCCGAACGGATTGCCGAAGCGGGGAACATTACCCTGGCAGTCTCACTTGAAGGATTTGAAAATGAAACTGATGAAAGAAGAGGAAAAGGGGTTTATAAAAAAATTCTCGAAGCAATGGATAATTTAAGAAATGCCGGTGCACCTTTTGGAATTGCTCTAACTGCTACCCGATCGAATGCTGCAAGAATTCTGTCTGATGAGTTTTTAAATTTCTTTTTTGAAGAGAAAGATGCCCTATATGGGTGGATTTTTCAATATATGCCGATTGGACCGGATAAAAATTTCAATCTAATGGTAACACCTGAACAAAGGAAATGGATGTTTGAGAGAGAGAAACAAATTATTCATGATAAAAATATTTTCTTGCCTGACTTCTGGAACGGAGGAATTTATTCAAGCGGTTGTCTTGCCGGAGGAAGGCCTGGTGGTTACATATCTATTGATTGGAACGGCAATGTTACACCGTGTGTTTTCTATCCTTATTCAAAGTTAAATATTAAAGAGATTTATTCTAAAGGCGGAAATATTAATGATGCTCTAAAATCCGACCTCATGATAGAAATTCGCAAGTGGCAGAGAAATTACGGCTTTGAGAAAAAAGGTAAGGAAGTCTGCAATTTAATTGCACCTTGCGGATTTAGAGATCATTATGATATTACGTATAATATGCTGAAAAAAATAAAACCCATAGCGATTGATGAAGATGCAAAAAAAATCTTAAATGATAAATCCTATTTTGACGGACTTTTAAAGTATGATAAAGAGTTTATTTCCCTTACTGAAAATATTTGGCAAAATGATTTTGTTTGTACTGAATATAATGAGCATCCGTCAAAAGTTATAATTGAGATGTAAATTTTATTACTAACTATAAACTTTTTCCATGCAATATTTATTTTTTTTGTACATAGATAATAAGTATTTAAAAATGTGGAGGGGAGTAAGTATAAAATTTTTTTGTAATCTTATTAAAATCGTTTCAATGTAAATTTATAAGAGCTGTCAAAAGTTTTAAAATCATTGTTAAGCATTTCTAATCTTACAATTAGTTTATCTTTCCGGATGTTTATCATTAAAAAATGAAACATCCTTTC
>JBJKQE010000237.1:0-3912 GCA_046705645.1 Ignavibacteriaceae bacterium
TACGCCGTCTTCCAAGGTAGTAATTGGATTCGAGTACCCTGCTTTTTTAATCTTCTCAAGTTTAGCTTCTGTAAAATACTGGTATTTCTCAACCAGGTGTCCAGGAAGCTCGATATATTCGATATTAACTTTCTTATCAGTCGCTTTGAATATTGCGGTAACTAAATCATTCCATGTTCGCGCTTTCCCGGAACCGACGTTAAAAATTCCGTTCTTGTCTTTTTTATCTAGAAAAAACAAAGTCATGTCAACGGCATCTTTTACGTAAATAAAATCTCGCATTTGTTCGCCGTCTTTATAATTAGAATTTCTGGACTTAAACAGTTTTACTTTACCTGTACTCTTAATTTGTTCAAAAGCTTTATGAACAACACTCCTCATATCACCTTTATGGTATTCGTTCGGACCGTAAACGTTAAAATATTTTATCCCGGCAATCTTATCCGCTATGCCCTGCTTAATAGCCCAGACATCAAACAAATTTTTTGAATAGCCGTACATATTTAACGGCTGTAATGACTGACATAAGCTTTCGCTGTCGTCAAAGCCAAGCGAACCGTCGCCGTATGTTGCCGCAGATGATGCATAAATGAATCTAACATTTTTAGCAAGACAAAATTGAGCAAGCTTTTTTGTATACTCATAATTATTTCGGAGCAGATGATCGGCATCCTTTTCTGTTGTGGAAGAATTAGCTCCCATGTGAATTATCGCTTTAATATCAAAATCAATTCCGGTTTCAATCTTTTGAATAAAATCATCTTTATTAATAAAATCATAATAGTTTAAGCCGACGAGATTCTTCCACTTTTCATCTTGTCCCAGTTCATCTACAATTATAACTTTGTCTTCGCCAAGCGAGTTTAATCGCCATAAAATAGCGCTTCCGATAAATCCGGCTCCGCCCGTAACAGCTATCATTTAAGTACCTTTATAGTTCAAAATCGTGTTTTTAATAGGATTCAATTTAATTATATTTGTAATTCTTTACAAAGGAAGTGGATTAGCTGCTATTTCTATTCAAATAATTTATTACCGATGAATATCACTAAAAGATAGGGAAAATATTTGTAAAGAAGTTTTAATTAGTTATTTATAAAATAGATTTAAGAATGGCAAATAATTTAGAAATATTAAAAGAAATCTTAAAGAATAGAATAATGGTTCTTGACGGCGCAATGGGAACAATGATCCAGCGCTACAGACTATCCGAAAAAGATTTTAGAGGCGAAAAGTTTAAAGATCATCCTTACGACCTTAAGGGAGACAACGATCTTTTGTGTATTACACAGCCGCAGTTAATTAAGGAAATACACAAAGCATACCTTGAAGCCGGTGCGGATATTATCGAAACAAATACATTCAGCGGAACATCAATTGCTCAGGCAGATTATAAATTAGAGAATATTGTTTACGAACTGAATTTTAACGCGGCAAAAATTGCAAAAGAAGTAGTTGATGAATACAATAAAAAAAATCCACTTAAACCAAGATTTGTTGCCGGTTCTCTCGGACCCACAAACAAAACCGCTTCCCTTTCGCCCAAGGTAAATGATCCCGGTTACAGAGCGGTTACTTTCGGCAAGCTTATTGAATCTTATGAAGAAGAGATCAGGGGATTGGTTGACGGCGGAGCAGATATTCTTCTTGTTGAAACCGTGTTCGATACTTTAAATGCCAAGGCAGCAATCTTTGCAATTGACGAACACTGTAAAAAGATAAACCGTGTTATTCCCGTTATGATATCCGGAACTATTGTGGATCTAAGCGGAAGAACTCTTTCCGGACAAACAACAGAAGCCTTTTGGATATCAATTTCTCATGCTAAAAATTTATTGAGTGTGGGCTTAAACTGCTCTCTCGGCGCTTCTCAAATGAGACCGTTTATTGAAGAGCTTTCAAGGATTGCAACCTGCTTCGTAAGTATTTATCCCAACGCAGGGCTTCCTAATGAAATGGGAGAATATGATGAAACAGCGGAGACCACATCTTCAATTTTAAAAGAATATGCCGAGAGCGGATTTTTTAATATAGTCGGAGGCTGCTGCGGAACTACTCCGGATCATATAAGAATGATTTCGGAAATGGCATCCAAATTTAAGCCGCGGGAAATTCCTAAGGCTAAACCTTATTTAAGATTAAGCGGGATGGAGCCGCTTATAATAAGGCCGGAAACAAATTTTGTTAATGTAGGCGAAAGAACTAACGTAGCAGGATCAAAGAAGTTTCAAAAACTAATTCTTGCGGGAGATTTTGAAAGTGCGCTTTCTGTGGCAAGAGATCAAGTTGAGAACGGAGCTCAGATTATTGATGTTAACATGGATGAAGGGCTTCTTGATTCGGAAGAGGCAATGACGAAGTTTCTTAATTTAATTACAGCCGAACCGGATATAGCAAAAGTCCCGGTAATGATCGACTCATCAAAGTGGTCGGTTATAGAAGCGGGGCTTAAATGTCTACAGGGGAAAAGCATTGTTAATTCTATCAGCTTAAAGGAAGGGGAAAAAATTTTTAAGGAACATGCTGGAAAAATATACCGTTACGGTGCGGCGGTTATTGTAATGGCCTTTGATGAACAGGGCCAGGGCGATACTCTTGAAAGAAGAATAAATATTTGTCAGCGCGCTTATAAAATTTTAACTGAAGAAGTAGGCTTTCCGCCTGAGGATATAATTTTCGACCCGAATATTCTAACAGTTGCTACCGGCATTGAAGAACATAACGATTATGCAATAAATTATATTGAAACAACAAAATGGATTAAACAAAATATTCCGCTTGCAAAAGTAAGCGGCGGCGTAAGCAATATCTCTTTTTCCTTCAGAGGAAATGATCTTGTCCGCGAAGCAATGCATTCCGCATTTTTGTTCCATGCTATTAAAGCCGGTATGGATATGGGAATAGTTAATGCGGGACAGCTTGAAGTATATGAAGAAATTCCCAAAGATCTTTTAACTCTTGTAGAGGACGTCCTTTTTAACAGAAGAAAAGATGCAACGGAAAGATTAGTCGATTTTGCAGAGAAGGTTAAACAAAAAGGTAAAACCGAAGTTAAAAAAGATGAATGGCGTTCTGAGCCGGTTGAGGAAAGATTAAAGCATGCACTTATAAAAGGTATAGTTGAATATATCATAGAAGATACGGAAGAAGCGAGACAAAAATATTCTCAGCCGCTGGCAATTATAGAAGGTCCTTTAATGGACGGGATGAATATTGTCGGTGATCTTTTTGGTGCCGGTAAAATGTTTTTGCCGCAGGTCGTTAAAAGCGCAAGAGTAATGAAAAAGGCAGTGGCGTATTTAATTCCCTATATAGAAAAAGAAAAGACTGCCGGCAACGGTGTGCGTGAGACTGGCAAAATATTAATGGCGACAGTTAAGGGTGATGTTCACGATATAGGTAAAAATATTGTGGGAGTTGTACTCGGATGCAACAACTACAAAGTTATAGATCTCGGAGTAATGGTAAGTGCAGATAAAATTCTTGATACGGCAATAGAAGAAAAAGCAGACGTAATCGGAATAAGCGGACTTATTACTCCTTCACTTGATGAAATGGTTCATGTTGCTAAGGAAATGGAAAGACGCGGATTTAAGATTCCTCTTTTAATTGGCGGGGCGACTACATCGCGTATTCATACTGCTGTTAAAATTGCACCGAACTATAGCGGAACTGCAGTGCACGTTCTCGATGCTTCAAGAAGCGTTCCTGTCGTAAGCAGTTTATTAACTGCAGACAAAAACAATAAAGATAAATTCATAACCGATCTTAATTCGGAATATCAAAAAATTAGGGAAGATCATCTTAAGAAAAAAGAAGCGAGGGATTTTATTTCGATAGATAGTGCAAGAGAAAATAAATTAAAGATTGACTGGACAAAAATTAAAATTAAAAAACCTGAAAGTACCGGTG
>JBJKQE010000238.1:0-5329 GCA_046705645.1 Ignavibacteriaceae bacterium
AAGAAGTGCCATTTTAACCTCCTAAGATTTTTATTGTTAGTTGATTCGACTTCAGTCAGTCGGTCGAATCAGCAGAGCGTCCTAAAAGGTCCCGCTCTGATTATTTAATTAATTTTTATTGTGCAAATACTACACTGTCAATATTTGTAAAAATATTATCGTTGCTTTCTCCTACAGGAAGAGCAGTTACAACTGTCCTGTTGGGTATATTTACCACGAATGCCGTATTGTTCATCATTACAAGAGAATCTTTCGATCCTTTAGATTCGGCTTTTTGAACTGCATTCTGGATTTTATTGATTTCAGTATCACTAAGTTGTATGTTCCGGTTTTCCAATCTTTTTAAAGCATGGTTTGAAAACTTTACTTTTTCCAGTTCCTGCTGAAAAATTGAGTTAAAGTCCTCAATATTTCCTTTAACTTTAGACGGGCCGAAATCCTGCTGCTGATTTATTGGAATAAACGGAACGCTTATGCCATTTATTTCAGCCATTACTTACCTCCTTAATTAGATCCATTTACAATTTCGGAAATATCCGATAGATTATATTCGGCATTATCTACCAAAAGTTTAGTACCAGAGGTTGTGTACTCAACACCGGTAATTGTACCATACTTAAATATACCCGGCGTCATGTCTGCGCCAGAAGTCGTTTTAGCATCTACTTCAAAAGTATAATTACCTTCAGGTACCTTATTTCCGCTATTATCCGTAAAATCCCATGAAATTTTATTATCACCGGACCCGGTTGGTAAACCATCCATTGTCTTCACGAGAGTACCGTTTGAATCATAAATATTGATTGTTGCGGAAGAAGCATCCGAAGCCAGATTATAACCAAGTTGAATTGAATTTTGACCGTTGTATGTTATATCCTGCCCGCTTACCTTTACATCTTTTCCTATAAGGGTAGCAGCCATTGTGTTATTGATTGATTGTGCCAATGAATAATTAGCGTTTATACTTTGAGTCATAGAATCATTCAAATTCTGTAATTCTTGTAACGAACTGAATTGCGCCAATTGAGATGCAAACTGGGTTCCATCCATAGGATTGAGCGGATCCTGGTTTTTCATTTGCGCAATCAGCAGCGTCATAAAATCATTTTCTCCAAGCGTGTCATTTGCCTGGGTAGTAGTTGATGCTGTGCTTGATGTTGTTGATGCGGCAGTTGTACTGCCAACAGTATTTACCATAAATGTCCTCCTATATTAAATATTCATAAGTGTTATAACCCATACTTTTCTTAGAAGATTCTACACTTTGTGCAGAATCGATTTTCTTATTATAAAAAGTATGATTTGTTTTTTTCTTCTGGACAAATGATTTATTCGATTTTGCTTCACCTCCTGAAATTGAGACCGATATATTACTTAATTGAAGACCGCTTTGAGTAAGAGATTGTTTTAAGTTATCGATATTAGTTTGAACCACTTGTTTTACCGATTCGTTTTCAACTTCTATATTTGTATGAACAACCTTATCTATAACCTCTACAGAAACTTTAACTTTTCCCAGGTCGTCGGGTTTTAATTTCAATTCTATGCTTTTTGATGTTCCCTGTCCCACAAAACGGGAAATTTCAGTAATGAGATCCGATGCCTGGATCGTTTTATATAGGTCGTGGAATTGCTGTACGTTTTGATCAACCATATTATTTTTAATAGCATTTTGCTTGTCAGAATTCAAAGCTTGTGAAGACGAATATGCAGCATCACCAAATTGTTTTTTCCATGCGTCGGAACTTTTTCCGTTATCTTTTCCTGAAGTATTCACATTTGTACTGATAACAGTATCGGTTTTTCCGGTTGAAGACGTTTGAGCAGTGATTTTTCCGCTGTTTCCAGATTTATTCTCGGAATCGTCATTTGAGGACTGCTTAGATGCCATTACGGAACCGGCCAACTTATCATTAGGATTAAACTGTAATTTAGCGGTGTCATTTGCCGGTATGGAACTTTTTGTTTCATCCGTACTTATTATTTCTTTACTTTTTAAGTAATTGCCATCAGCGGCTGCAGATATAATACCACTGTTAACTTTTGATTGTACACTTATTTCTTTTAGTATTTCAGAGGGCGGATTCTTTATCGATGCATTAATTAAATTTAGATCTTTTGAATCAGCAACCTTGTTCTTAATTTCTATTGGAGATAAATCATTGTTTGTATCTGTATTTTGAAGCTGATTATTATCTTTTATTGTATTAGTGTTCTTATAATTTTTATTAATAAAGTGCTGAACAAATTTTTGATTGTTTAAATCCGGAATAAAATTATTCGCGTTCGTCTTAAAATTCCGATTTGACGGATCTGAAAATAATTCAGGATTATATACTGGGAAAGCATCTCCAACCGCGGTAACATTTTTATTCTGAAAATAATTTTTTATTAGTGAACCGGAATTAGCATTCGCATCTCCGGCATTTTGCTGATTGCTTTTTGCAACAGCATTATTCAAGTTGGATAATACCTCCGGCTTGGAGCTATTTAATGCAGAACCGGCTTGGTTTTTTATATCCAAGTCGGATAAAAATTGCTTAAGATCTTGAATGTTTGTTAATGAAGTGTCTTTATTTCCGGATGAAGCGGTAATAGTATAATTTTCGTCTGATTCAGACTTAATCTGAATAATTTGAGAGTTTATGATATTCGCTTCCTGATCTACTGTTTTTGATTGAACCGATTCCGCATTTACTTTTTCTTCAGAAACTTCAGCATGATTATTTAAAATCTCGGATATTGATGAGGGTGAATTTTCAATTTCTGTTAATTTGCTTTCATTGCTTTTAACTTCATTTAAAGAGGAGGCTAGTAAAACATGATTATCTGCATTTTCTACAGATGATACAGCTTGATATTTCAAACTTCCATTGGAAATTCCGTCTAATAAATCATTAATAAATTTACCGGGCGATGTATTTCCTATACTTTGGTTAAAAGCCTGGAAACTATTTTTTCCGGAAGTTGTTTTTAATTCTAATGCTTCCTTGGAATTTGGGTCTATTGAGCCGTTATTATTAGAAATTTCAATTTGCACCGGCTGATCCTGAAAATTAAAATTAAGCACAACCGGTTTATTTGATTGTAATATGCCTAATATAACCTGGTTAAGATTTACGGCACCTGGTACTGTTGATTTACTATCCTTATTTGTTTTTTTGTTTTCAGAGTCTAGCGCATCTGATGAAACTTCGATTTTACCTTCGGAATTAACTTTTAAAAATGAAGGATTCTTTTCATTAAATACTGTTTGTAGACCGGCAATAACTGATAGATCCTGATTATCCGGCATATTTGGATCCGCCATATTAGCTGCTTGCGATGAAATGCCTTTTACATTATTAAGAACAAAACCGAAACCCGAAAGTTGATTAAATAAATCGTTTAAGAAATTTTGAAGATTTGTTGCTGAAACGGTGTTTATATTACCGGAATTATTGGCAACCGGAGTGTTTATCGAAGTTTGTTCAGCGGTAATATCTGAAGTACTGGTGATCTTATCTGAAACATTTGCAGCTTTATCTAATATATCCTTAAAAATATTTGAATCCGTATTTGCAGAAACCGCGTTAAAATTTGAATTGCTTGACTCGTTTTGATTTGTTCCTACTATACGAATGATGTCCGAAAATAAATAATTCGGCTTATTATTTTTAATTAATTTAGGTATGCCAAGGATATCCGGTAAATTACCGGCATTTGTTAAGAGTGAATTAAATTGCATATTATTTTGCTCTCGTTATTCTATTTGCCGTTTCAGGATTAAATTGAGATAGAATTTCAGCTGCATTTTTCTTTCTCATAGAATAAATAATATCTCTAGCAACATTATCGGAATAACTTCCAATAATTTTAGCTGCTTTATCCGGGTCCATCGATTCGTATAATTTTGAGGTTTTTTCCACCCATGCATTATATGCACTATCGGCTTTGGAATTTACCTCATCCGTTGTCATCTTTTTCTCTTCATTTTGCTTTTTTAATTTTTCACTTGTTTGCAGCAATGCCATTTTCAAACTTTTTAAACTATCCATAAGTGAAGTATTATCCGTTTCGTGGGTATAAACTGTATCGGTCTTTTTATCTACCATAAGAACTTTAAGTGAATCGAAGATTTCTTGTTTGAATTCATTCTGAAAAAAGTTTTTTAATTCAGCAAACTGAACGTTGCCGGAACTTTGAGAAGATATTTTAACGGTTTTCTTTTTAACGGGGGAAAAATCGAATAAGAAAATATTCTTATAATGTGAATTTATAAAAATAATTATGCCTGTAACCAGCAAAAATGCTATAACAAATGATACAATATATATTATTTTAGCTTTCACTTATTTTGCCTTACAAACTTTTGAGTTGCCAATTCATCTATTACTTGCATGTCAAGATGGTTTTGTTCATTCCTAAAATTTTCACTGTAATTATCTTCCAAAGTTTCGAAGATCGTGTGTTCTTTGCTTTTCTGAATAAGCTCGGACATTTTTATTTTTCTTTTTTCTTTCAATTTGTTTATTTGGTTAAGAATTGAGGTCCTTTCTTTTTCCAAACAGAATTCATAACCTTTTTTAAATTTCAATTCACCGGCTAAAACATTCTTATGAACCGGAGCGTTTCTGCTGGCAATTACTTCATTTGTTAATTTATCATACTCAAACATCAGTTTATCAATTTGTATTTCTATAACCGCAACTTCTTTTTGCACTTTTTTTTCAAGTGTTTCTTTTACCTTTTTAATTGCTTCAAATTTATAAACAAATTTAGCCATAGCTTACCTATAAGGGCTTTTCTATAATTTGATTTAACCGGGAAATTGTTTCTTCATAAAGTGTCTTTTCCATCATATCCTGTTTTAAAAATCCTCTTAGTAGATTTATTTTGGATAAAGCATGATCAATTTGAGGATTGCTTCCTTTTACATAAGCACCGATATTAATTAAGTCCTCTGCTTCTTTATAAGTTGCAAGAATTTCGTTAAAAACTATAGCCCGTTTTCTATGTTCAACATCAACGACATCGGGCATAACACGGCTGACACTTTGAAGCGGATCTATTGCAGGGAATTGTCCTTTGTTTGCGAGTTTCCGGGAAAGCACAACATGTCCGTCAAGTATTGATCTAACAGCATCTGCAATAGGTTCAGTCATATCATCTCCGTCAACAAGTACGGTATAAAATCCCGTAATTGATCCTTTATCAGTTGATCCCGCTCTTTCAAGCAGTTTAGGCAAAATGGCAAATACCGAAGGTGTATAGCCTTTTGTTGTGGGAGGTTCGCCTACTGTTAATCCGATTTCCCTTTGCGCCATTGCAAACCTTGTTACCGAATCCA
>JBJKQE010000239.1:0-10955 GCA_046705645.1 Ignavibacteriaceae bacterium
GTTGATTGTCCGTATATTCCGTTCAAATTAGTACTCATAAGCAAAAAAATAGGCGCTTAATGCGCCTTTATTTAATAGTCATCTTCATTATAAAAGAAATCTTCATCTGACGGATAATCAGGCCAGATATCTTCAATGGATTCATATGGTTCGTCTGAATCCTCTAATTCAATTAAATTTTCAACCACTTCATAAGGAGCCCCAATTCTTTCGGCATAATCAATCAATTCCTCTTTTGTTGCTGGCCATGGAGCATCATCCAAATATGAAGCAAGTTCAACAGTCCATATCATAAAGTTCTCTCCACAAAAATAGTTTAGTTCTTGCTTGTTAATTCAAAGAAGCCTAGATCTCCAAAGAAAAATTGGTTAGGATTTAAAGCTATGCCATTATGACGAACTTCATAATGTAAATGAGGACCAGTTGATAAACCAGTATCGCCTGTTTTAGCTATCTCTTGTCCCCTTTTTACTTTTTGTCCCTCTTTAACCTCAGCTTTTGATAAATGAGCATAAACTGTTTCATAACCAAACCCATGATTTATTTCAACTGCTAATCCATATCCTCCTCTATGACCGACAAAACTTATAACACCATTGCCGGTAGCATAAACAGGTGTACCTACATCGGCTTCAAAATCAATTCCCTCGTGCATTCTAAGAATATGAAGAATAGGATGCATTCTCATACCAAATCCATCCGTAACTCTGCCTAAACAAGGTCTAATTGCAGGAATTGCAGCAAAAAGTTTTTGGTTTTCTTTTAATTTAGCAGAAATTTCAATATACTGTTTTTTTTCAAATGATACTTTTCTTGTAACATTATCAACTAAGGCTAAAACTTGCTTTAGCTTTCCCTCTGTCGGACTATTCAAAAAATCCACAGAATTATCAAACGATCCTCCGCCGATTCCTAGCATATTCTCATCTTTGGATATAGGAGAAAGGTTAGCAGCTATCCTTAAGTCGTTATTAATTTTGGATAGACTATCCAAAGATTTATTTAAAGTTTGAAATTTTGTCATCATTTTATCTAAATTATAACGCAATTCCTTATTTTCCTCTTTAAAAGAACGTAAGCTTCTTTGGGAATCAGTTACATTATTAATAAAATAATAGGCTCCGAAAATTATAGAACTAAACAAAATGACGGACATAGAAAAGTACAAAGTCAGTTTAGTTTTATAATTTCTTATTTCAATAAATTGAAGTTTCGACTTGGAAAAGTAATATAATTTTTTCATAAATAGAGAGCGGAATGTATAAAATTAAGAAATATTTGTCAAGTTGATTAATTAAAAATTATTCAAAATCATGTTCAAAATAATCGACACCTCTTAAGATATCTTTACCTTTATTTTTAAGTCGTCTTGTAAGTTTGTGCTGAAAATACCCCGCTGCATCATATCCATAATGTTTTAATAAGTAATTTAAGCTAATTACTTCAGAAATAACAGTAATATTTTTACCCGGCAATATGGGTAATTTAATATAAGGAATTTCAATATTTGATATTTTTAGAAATTCACCGTCAAGACCGGTCCTTGTATAATCGGCCTTATCATCCCAAACTTCAAGTTCAACGATGACTTCCAGCCTTTTTTGGTATCTAATTGCTCTAATACCAAACATTCTTTCAACATCGATTAGACCTAATCCCCTTATTTCCATAAAGTGTTTAACTAAATCTGTTCCAGACCCTATTAAAATCCCTTCACCTTTTTTAGTCAGGATGATAATATCATCGGCAACGAGTCTATGTCCTCTTTCGATTAAGTCTAGAGCAACTTCACTTTTGCCTATACCCGATTTACCAACAAATAACATACCAACGCCATATACGTCAACAAATGAACCATGGATTGAGATTCTGGGCGCAAATTGATCATCCAAGAAGTCTCCGACAAGAAAAACCAGTTTTGTGGTGTCAAATTCGGAGCCAAAAAGCGGTATGTGGCTCTTATTTGCCAAGTCGGTTAATAATTGGAAAGGTTTATTATTATCAGTTAAAATTATGCAGGGAATGTCAAATTGGAATAGACGTTCTAATGTTTTCTTTTTATCGTCGTTAGTCAATGATGCTAAATAATGCATCTCAGTATTGCCAAATATTTGTACCCTGGAGTATGAAAATAAATCGAGAAAGCCGGCTAATGCCAAACCAGGTCTATATAAGTTTTGGTCATGAATTTTTTTACCAAAGCCGGATCTATCCGAATATAATTTCAGTTTGAATTTTTCTTTTACATTATTATAAAGAACTTCAACTGTTATATATTCTTTCCTAGATATCGACTTTTGATCAATTTTCATCATCTAACCCGGGAAGTTCTTTTAGTTTTTAATTTTTTTAATTGTCTTGAGAGTTTTTCAATAGCAGCATTAACGGACTTTTTGAAATCATCCGATTCTTCAGCTGCAGTTAATGTTTGGCCGGGAACTTTTATAATTATCTCTGCAGATTTTATACTATCTTTAGAATTCAAAAAGCTTAGTATGACATCAACATCTAATATATCATCATAAAATTTTTCAAGTGAATTTACTTCTGCATTTATAAAATCTTTCAAAGTATTGTGTGCTTTAAATTTTCTAGCAGTTATTGTTATATTCATATTTACTTACCTTTCATTAGGATTTTGGATGCGCTTTTTTGTAAGTCGACTTTAATCTCTCTATACTTACATGAGTGTATATCTGGGTTGTTGATAGATTTTCATGTCCGAGAATTTCTTTCACGGCACGTAGATCTGCTCCTTTATCCAGCATATGTGTAGCAGCACTATGCCTTAATACATGAGGACTCTTTCTTTTTATATCGGTAACTTTCCCTAAATATTTTGCTACCATCCTATGAACTAATCTAGGATAGATTCTTTTCCCCTCACTATTAGTTAATAATGCCATTGTTGATTTTATATTGTTCTTATTCCGTAAATATTCATTAATAATTTCCAAAGATTTATCCCCTACCGGGACTATTCTTGTTTTATTACCCTTACCCAAAACTTTTATAGTTTTTTCTTTTAAATCCAAATCAATAAAGTTTAAATTACATAATTCAGATACTCGAAGAGCACAGCCGTATAATAATTCAATAACCACTTTTACAAGTTTAGGATCTTTATCGTTTTCATCTGCAAGTTTATAAATTTCCATTATTGAATCTGTGGATGCAACTTCAGGTAATTTCCTATTTGCTTTAGGATTTGAAATTAAGATTAACGGATTAGTTTCAATATAACTTTGCAGATAAGCATATTTAAACATACCTCTTATAGTAGCTAGTTTGCGCGAAATTGATTTTTTGTCCAATTCCTTTTCATTTAGGGTCATTAAAAAAGTTTTCACAAATTTTTCAGAAATATCCGCGATATTAACTTTTGAGTATTCATCACAATAATTTAGAAAATTACCCAAATCTTCCGAATATGATTTAACCGTATTTGGAGAATATCTCTTTATATTCTTAATATCTTCAAGATATTCTTTGGCTAAACGGCTTATTTTCATTAATCTCCTTCAAGTTCTTCAACTTCTACCGGAACCAGTTCCTCACCGCATTTTGGACACTTAAGATAATTACCTTTTTTAACGGAATATCTTTGCTCCATGTATTCGGAATCGTTATTCGGACAAGATTGTGCAATCGGTTTGTACCAGCTAACAAAATCGCAATCAGGATATCTGGAACAGCCGTAAAATAATTTACCCCGTTTTGATTTTCTTTCTACAATATCTCCTTCCAAACATTTGGGACATTTTACACCAATTGTAATATTTTTTACATAATCACAATCGGGATACCTCTCGCAGCCAATAAATCTGCCGAATTTACCATTTCGATATACGGTCCTGGACCCGCATTTTTCACATATTCCACCGGTATATTCGGGTTCCTTGTTTTGGGCGGCAATATCTTTAAATGATTTAATGTTTTTACAATTAGGATAATTTGTACAAGCGAGATATTTTCCGTAGCGCCCGATCTTTATTTCCATTTCACCACCGCACTTATCGCAAATTATTTTCTCAACTTTATTTTCAACATTTTTAAGAGCAACTGAAAACGGCTTGTAAAAATCGTTAAGCACTTTTACGTATTCGTTGCCGCCCTGGGCAATTTGATCTAATTCGCTTTCCATTGCTGCCGTAAAATCTTCATTAATTATATCCGGGAAATTTTTTACTAATATTTTATTTACTTCCCTGCCTAATTTTGTCGGAACTAATTTTCTTTCGGCTTGATTTACATATTTCCTATCCTGAATAGTTCCTACGATTAGTGAATATGTACTTGGCCTGCCTATACCTTTGCTTTCCAATTCTTTTATTAGAGAACTTTCTGTAAATCTTGCAGGTGGTTTAGTAAAATGCTGGGTTTTCATTAATTCATTTAATTTTAATTCATCACCTTTTTCAAGTCCTATTGGTATGGAATCATTTCTGTATTCCTCTTTTTCATCCGCATTTTCTTTTTTCTCAACCGATTCTTCATAAACCTGCAAGTAGCCATTAAATTTTATTGCATTACCGAATGCCTTAAATAAAAATTCATCGGCATTAATTTCAATAACGGTTGTTTCCATTAATGCAGGTTTCATTTGCGAAGCAACAAATCGCTTCCAGATTAATTGATATAATTTAAATGATTTATTGTCCAAAAACGGTTTAACATATTCAGGTTTATATTTCAATGAAGTCGGCCTTATTGCTTCATGAGCATCTTGTATATTAATCTTATTTTTTTTCTCAAAATTGTTTGGAACATCCGGAATATATTCAGATCCAAAATTTTCTTTAATAAAATCTCTTACCCCGGTTATCATTTCATCGCTTATCCGCGTAGAATCCGTTCTCATATAAGTAATTAAGCCTTGCAGCCCTTCTTTACCTAACTCCACTCCTTCATATAATTTTTGAGCTAGCATCATAGTTTGCTTTGGACGCATGTGTATTGCTTTTGAAGCTTCCGACTGCAACGAACTAGTAATAAACGGCGGAGACGGATTACGTTTAGTGTTTCTTTTGGAAATATTAGTAATCTCAAAGTATTTTTTATCTTTAATTAAATCAAAATATTTTGTTGCGGTCTTTTCATTATCGAGAACTATGAATTGATCCAAAAATTCTTTCCAATCATCTTCATTCATCACTGGTTTTGGACGTATTTTTATGTCCTTGCCGGCAACACTAAATAATTTGGCTTTAAATATCTCTCCATTTTTTGTTATAAATAACGCCCAAATTGACCAGTACTCGGTTTGAATAAACTTTTCAATTTCATATTCTCTATCACAAATCAGTTTTAACGCTACGGATTGAACTCTGCCTGCAGAAAGGGATGTACTTCCCGAAATTTCGATTACAGCTTTCCAAAGAAATGGACTAATTTTATAACCAATAATTCTATCCATTACTCTTCTTGCTCTTTGAGAAGTAACAAGATTTTCGTCTATTGACCGTGGAGTTTCCATTGCTCTTTTAACACCGGTTTTAGTTATTTCGTTAAATAAAACTCGATGAATTTTAGAACCAGAGTCAGAATTCAATATATCCGCTACATCCTGCGCAATTGCCTCACCTTCGCGATCAGGGTCAGTTGCAATATATATCTTTTTACTTTTTGAAGCTAGACTTTTTATTTTTTTTATTATATCTCCTTTTCCGCGTATAGTTACATATTGAGGAGTATAATTATTATCGACATCGACTCCCAATTTTGTTTTAGGTAAATTCCTAATATGCCCTATCGTCGCTTCAACTATATAATCTTTCCCTAAATATTTATTAATCGTTTTAGCTTTTGAAGGAGATTCAACAAGAACTAAATTTTTTGTCATTATAGATTTTCTCTTTTAATTGATTGTATCTGATGAATATAATAGATATCTGCTGCCGGGGGTGGAAATATCATCCAAATCCAAAAACACCGATAAAATTAATATATTCAAATTTTCTATTGATCTGGATTCTTCAGGAAATAATTTTATTTGATCTAATATTATATCCAGTTCATTATTATTTACCAAACCAATATTGTAAAAATGTAAAATATAATTATAATTATGCAAGCCTATTGCCGAAATTTCTTCTTCAGACAATATTCTAAAACTTTTACCGGTATCAAATTTTAACTCTTTCTTTTGATAATATTCTCTTAATAGCTTTTCATAAATCCAGCTATATGCTGCAGCTATAACAGTTTTGTCAACTTTATCTTCAAAATTAATATACAATTCGACTTCTTCGAACGAATAATCGTTATTTATTGCTTGAACAATTTTTTCAAGTATTTCAACTATATCACCTGTCATTAGAACACCTACCCTTTTAACGTCCTTTTAAATTTCATTAACAAATTATTTTCCAGCTTTTTCATTATTACTTTATCGCTTTTTTTCAAATCGTCATAATCAAGCAAATGCAATATCCCATGTATTATAAGTCGATAAAATTCAATTTTTTTTAATATTCTATATTTTTTTGCATTTAAAACAGCATCTTCAACCGAAATGTATAATTCGCCGTCTAATATTGTGTGATTTTCGTTATAATTAAACGTAATTATATCAGTAGAATAATTATGTTCAAGGTAATTTTTATTGATAATTGTGATAAGCTCGGTCGAAACGAAATTTATTATTAAAGATGAAATAGTAAAATTTAAATCTTTTTTAATCAAACTAACCAAATTATGTACGTTTTTTTTCTCTAAGCCAATATTTTTAGCAAAATTTATACTTAAATTCTTAACCACAATATTTCAAAAAATAACAGTGAAATAACACATTTTAACAATCAATTCTTAATCCTTCGCTTGCTGCTATACATTGGACTTTTGAATTCTCTCTATTTAAGACGTTACTTGCTTCTCTTAATAATTCATCAATTTTATCATCTGTATGATCAGGATTAAAATGAAATAAAATCAAGTTTTTAACTTGCGATAATATTCCGAAATAAGCAAGTGTAATATTTGCCGAATGCCCCCAGCCTTTTTTATCCTGCAACATATTTTCATCATACATAGAATCATGAATTAAGTAATCGCAACCGAAGCAAAAGTCTATAAGTTCCTTATTTGATTCTCGCAAATTTTCATAAATATTTTCTTGGTCAAAGTCTTTCATTATCAGTTCATTGTCAGTTAAATAAACTAAAGACTTATTGCCTTCCGTAATTTTATAAGAAATTGTAGGCGCTGAATGATTTGCCCTAAACGTTTCTACTTTAATACCATTAATATCAAGATTACTAAACGGCTTAATTTCATGATATTTCAATTCCGAATTCATTTCTTCAAGTGTAATTGGAAAATAATTATAAGTCATTTGAACACTTAGAATATCCTTAATACTTTCATTATTACTCGACTCGCCAAAAAAATCAATTTTGTTGCCTTTCTGAAACATCGGTAAAAAGAAAGGAATTCCCTGGATATGATCCCAATGATAATGAGTAAATAATATAGTAATTGGATCATGATATTCCATATTTACTAAATATTTACCCAATTCTCTAATACCGCTTCCGGCATCAAGAATAATTAGTTTATTATTACTTAGACGTATTTCTACACAAGATGTGTTACCGCCATATTTAAGTGTATCATTTCCCGGAACCGGAATTGACCCTCTTGTACCCCAAAATTTAATATACATTTTAGTAATTATATTTCTTAATGGATTGAATAGAAACTTCAGCATATTTTTTGTACCTCAATGCTGATTTTTCAAATTCATTTAATTCATCGTCTGTTAAATCCCTAATTATTTTTGCAGGAACGCCGGCTGCCATTGTGCCGGCGGGGATTATAAAATTAGGTTTAACTACTGCTCCGGCAGCAATAATGGATTTTTCATTAACTTCTGCACCATCCAAAATTACTGATCCTATACCAATCAAGCATAAATCCTTCACTGTGCATCCGTGCAAAGAAACAGAATGTCCTATTGTTACTTTATTTCCAATATTTAAGGGGAAACGTTTATTTGTCACATGCAGCATAGAACAATCTTGAATATTAGTCATTTTACCTATTCTAATATAATTAACATCTCCTCTAATTACTGTGTTATACCAAACACTCGAATTTTCCAAAATTTTCACATCGCCAATAATTTTTACACCCGAAGCTAAAAATACATTATTATCAATTATTGGAAAGGTGCCCAAATAAGGAAATAATTTTATTTCATCTTCTAATTTTTTTCGAATCTCGGAGGCGTCCATCCGGGTTTCTTCCATGATTTTAATTCTACTCTTACATTACCGATAATTACTTTGAGACTGGCTAAAATCGGGACTGATGCTTCATCATCAGAAAACCATCCGTCGAAATTACCTGTTAATCCGAACACACTTACGAATTTCATATCGCCATTCAATTTTTGACACGCAACTTTATAATCCAATGCGTTTATAGATATTCCGGATACTTCTTTGGATGAATTAATTTCGGTATAAACTTTTTTTTCATTTACAAAACATGGAACTTGAACCGAATCACCTGTTCCGCTTATAATTCTTGCAAAAAATAAAATAGATAATCCGTCTTGATATTCCGTATCGGCTGTAGTAGTTGAATCCGTCCAGATCTCATACGGATCAACCTTCCCCTTTTTAATTCTAATTAATGAACTATCATATTTAAAATTGTAATTTGTAAAAGTTGTATACTCGTCTTTTTTAACAATTCCCTGGAAAGAAGAAGAAAAATAATCGGCATTAATTGTGCTTTCATAAATCATGTGTAAATTTACAAACGGAATACCCGAGAATGAATCCATGTAGGCAATAGTTCCGTAATATGTTTTGCCTTTAACCGTCCTTTTATTTTTTACTTCAATTTTGATTTCGCCGAGTTTTATAAAAGAATAGCTAACTTCATAAGTTAGTTCTTCCCCTACTTGAAGTTGTTTTGTAGTGGAAATATTTACTTTATAAACTTTTTTATCCGGCGAATAACTTTGTGCTGCTAATAAACATAAAAATGGAAAAACTATAATTAACCATTTTTTCATTTTAACCCGGCCAATTTTATGGCTTCGTTAAATAATGTTACTGATTTTAGAAATTGATTATCGGATCTTAATATTACTTCGTACCAACCTTTATTCTGCCAGAATGTTCGGGCGACTTCGGCCTTTAATCTTGCTTCGATATAATCTTTATCTTTATTAAAATCCTTTACGGAAAATTTAACTCCTTTTGAATCGGCAAACTTTATAAAGTTTTGCAAATCATTATCGGAAAAATTAAATTTATCAATAAACTTACTCAGCTCATCGCCATATTCTCTTTTAATATAATTTTTATTAACGTCTATGTAGTTCAAAATATATTGATAGAAAATATTCTTCTTCAATAAGTCGATTGTATAATCTGAAATTTTACTTGATGGAATAATATAATCGGGAGTAATACCGCCTCCTCCGTATACGGTTCTTCCGTCATTAGTTTTGAATTTTGGAAGTGCCGAATCCGCTTTAGCTTCGGCTGTATGGTCAATATTATTTCCGCCAGGCTCGTTATTCTTGCCCGCTTCTTCATAGTATATTTTAAAATTTTTCAAATCTTTGTAATCCCGCTGAATAAGTCTTCCCGAAGGAGTGTAGTATCTTGCAATAGTTAATCGTAAAGCCGAATTATCCGGCAGCGGAAATTGCCTTTGAACAAGGCCTTTGCCGAAAGTTGTTTCACCTACGATTAAAGCTCTATCCCAATCCTGCATAGCGCCTGAGACAATTTCACTTGCAGAGGCACTTCCGTTATTTACCAAAATTATCAATGGTAAATTCTTATATGGCGCAGGTTCATCTGCATCATACTCTTCATCAAACTCAGATCTTCGTCCTTTTGTATAAACAATTTTCTTTCCGTTTCCGATAAATAAATTTGCAACTTTAACTGCTTGATTCAGCAGTCCGCCTGGATTTCCTCTTAAATCCAGTATTAATTGCTGCATTCCTTGGCTCTTTAAATCTTTTAATGCATCCGTCATTTCATCAAATGTAGTCTCCGAAAATCTTGAAAGACTTATATAACCGGTGGTTTTATTATACATAAAGTGAGCATCAACAGAATATAGAGGAATCTTAGCTCTTGTTATCTCGTAGTTCAATGTTTTTTTTACACCGAAACGAACTATTGTTACATATACTTTAGAACCGGCAGGTCCCCGTAATTTAGAAACAACTTCTTCGTTGGAAATTCCTATGGCGCTTGAATCATTTATCTTGACAATTCTATCTCCCGGCATAATTCCAAGTGCATAACTCGGACCCCCAACTATCGGAGAAACTACAGTTAATGTATCATTAACCATTTGAAATTCTATACCAATGCCATCGAAATCCCCTTTCATAGGTTCATCGATGGATTGTAATTGTTTTGCCGGTATATAAACCGTATGGGGATCAAGTTTATCAAGCATCCCGTTTATTGCTGCATCTACAAGTTTTTGCGTATCTACTTTATCTACATAATATTTTTGTGTAAAAGTTAATACATCATCAAACTTTGTAAGGCTGTCATTTAAGCTGTCATCGGAAAATACTTTGTGAATTTGAGTACCGAGAAGAATTCCCAAGAAGAGAATAATTATAGTAAAGGGGATTTTTATTTTATTAAAGTTCATTGTTCTTCCTAAAAATTATAAACGGGCTGAAATATCAAAGAAGCTTTGCAGTTGATTATTTTTTACAGAATTTTGAAGAGTTTCATTGTAATATATCAATTTTAAAGATATAAAAATTTGTCTAAACGGTTCGTAACTTAAAGAAGCTGTCGTTATCCTAGAGTATTCCAAGTCACCGTCTAACAAGCTGGCGTTATTAGAATCAAATATCCGGTGACCGAGTGATTCATCACCGCCGACATTTATAATCGTTCCATCCGGTTTAACCGGATTAGCACCATGTAATATGTAAGCGAAACTTGCAGTTCCTTTTA
>JBJKQE010000240.1:0-3276 GCA_046705645.1 Ignavibacteriaceae bacterium
TGCGATGGTGAAAATAAAACAGGGATTGTTTCGATTCCTAATACAAATGGTTTTCAATCCTGGAAAGTGGTAAATAGGAAAATTAAACTTGAAGCCGGTCGGCATATCTTAAAAATAGTTATTGATGTCGGTCCTCTTAACCTGGATAAAATGGTTTTTGAAGAAATTTAATAAGCAACTATTTTATGCAAAATTTTTATATTGCAAATAATTATGTTAACGGAATATAACTAATTTTTATAATCTTAAAAGCTAATACAATGAGATATATCCGTATTTTTTTCTTATTTCTCTTTTTAACTGCAGACATAATTAAATGTCAGGAAATTGTATCTCCAAACAAGAAGATTAAAGTAGTAGTTACTGAAAACGCACCGGCAGAAAAACCTTCCGGTCGAATATTTTTTAAAATTTTTTATAAGGAAGGTCCGCGATATATTGAAGTATTGCCCAATTCACCATTAGGGATATCACTTAAAGACCAGCAATTTGTAGATAACCTTCGTCTTGTAAAGGAGTCAAATGCAATTGAAGTACATGATAAATACCGGATGATTAAAGGGAAGAGAAGAATCTGTGAAAATTTCGGTATGGAAAAAATCTTCAGTTATAAAAACCCCGGCAATCAGCATATGGATATCATATTCAGAGTTTATAATGATGGTGTTGCATTCCGTTATGTTTTTCCCAATGATTCCGATTCATTAGTTAATATAGCCGGTGAAGCGACAGCTTTTGTTTTACCGGATAGTACACGCCGCTGGATGCAGCCGTACAATATCTCTTACGAGGATTTTTACTTATACAGTAAAACGGGAATAAGTAAAAAAAAGAAACAGCAGTGGGGGCTGCCTGCATTATTTAAAGTTAATAACGAACCAGTCTGGACATTGATTGCCGAAGCGGATATTACGGGAAGTAATTGTGCAGTTAGATTATCCAACCTGGGTCATTACAATACATATGACGTAATGTATCCGCCTCCGAGAAAAGATTTTCAGCAGACGGGTGTCGTTTCTTCATTGCCGTGGCATTCGCAGTGGCATGTATTGATAATAGGAAAATTATCCGATATAGTGGAATCGACTTTGATAACCGATGTCAGCGAACCGGATAAATTGAAAGATACAAAATGGATTAAACCGGGACCGGTTGCATGGATATACTGGGCTTATAACCACGGTTCAAAAGATTATCAAAGAGTTGTTCAATACGTAAATTTAGCTGCCGAAATGCATTGGCCCTATGTGCTTATCGATTGGGAATGGGATCAAATGAGTAACGGAGGAAATATTATCGATGCCGTCAATTATGCAAAAAGCAAAGGGATAAAACCGCTCCTTTGGTATAACTCCGGCACTTCCTGGCTCGGTCCCACACCGAATGATCGTTTATTGACACACAAGAAGCGGGTGAAGGAATTTAAATGGCTAAATAAAATAGGAGTATATGGAATTAAGGTAGATTTCTTTGCAGGCGACCAGCAGGATATGATGAAATATTATATCGATATACTCAAGGATGCTGCAAAATATCACCTGATGGTGAATTTTCATGGTGCAACTGTTCCAACCGGGTGGTCCCGAACATATCCGAATCTAATGACCATGGAAGCTGTATACGGGGCCGAATGGTACAACAATGCGC
Source organism: Ignavibacteriaceae bacterium (assembly GCA_046705645.1). Classification (GTDB taxonomy): domain Bacteria; phylum Bacteroidota; class Ignavibacteria; order Ignavibacteriales; family Ignavibacteriaceae; genus FEN-1297. The sequence goes on from JBJKQE010000240.1 coordinate 1,648, forward strand.
CGGTATTAACCAGCGAAGCGTCAGTTCATAATACAACACTTCCATTCACTCGAAATGTAATTGGTCCGATGGATTACACTCCTGTTACCTTTTCAAATTCACAGCATCCGCATATTACTACTTATGGTCATGAATTGGCATTGTCTGTAGTTTTTGAATCCGGATTGCAGCACTTTGCCGACAGACCATCCGCATATGAATCTTTACCAGCCGAACCGAAAGAATTTTTAAAACAAGTTCCTGTTGCCTGGGATGATACAAAATTAATCGACGGTTATCCGGGAAAGAAAGTAATTATAGCCCGTAAGAAAGGGAATCAATGGTATATTGGCGGATTAAACGGAGAAGATAAAAATAAAACATTAGTAGTTAACTTCAATTTCCTCGGTGCTGGAAATTATAATTTAAAACTTATAAAAGACGGGAAGAATGCTAAATCTTTTTCATATGAATCGATGAGAGTAAAGGAAGGAGATACAATAAAAGTTGATTGTCTTCCGAGAGGCGGCTTTGTAGGGATTCTTAACATGCAAAATAAATAATGATTGCTTAATTTATATATTCTGAAAAAAATACTGCCGATAAAAATTATCGAGAAACAAGTTAATGCCTCTACGCTATTGTATCATATTTTCACGGAAAGGAATTTTGTGAGTTTGTAATTTTTCTAGAAGTTTAGTTGTCCGTGATGGAAAAGGTCCTTTGCCCGGAGTGTTAGTTTGATAAAGTTGATGTTTATCCGGTAACTAAAATCTAGGAATTGTATACATGACTTCTACTTGATTCGATAAAACTATTAAGTATTAAGAGAAGAGACAATTTATAGATTTTAAATAAGCCTGTTAATTATGTTAATAAAATAAATTTAGCCATATAAAATAGGATAATAATAATGAAAAGAATGTTCATCTTCATGTTTTGCCTTGCAATGATTGTTAATACTGCTTACAGTCAGTATGTCGGTCAGTTTTCTGCCGATCAAAAAATAAAACCGCAAATACAAGTTAAAGCGTACAGCTTTGATCTAAATAATGTAAGATTGCTTGACAGCCGGTTTAAAGACAACATGGAGCGTGACGGCAAGTGGCTGTTAAGCATCGATATTAATCGCTTGCTGCACAGCTGGAAGGTTAATGCCGGCATGGAAACACACGCCAAACCTCTCGGCGGATGGGAAGGATTAGACGTCGAATTAAGAGGCCATACAACTGGACATGTCATGTCGGCTTTAGCAATGATGTATGCTTCCACCGGCAATGCAGCTTATAAAGAAAAAGGAGATTCGATAGTAACTGAGTTGGCAAAGATTCAGAAAGTACTGAACCAGGAAGGGTATCTAAGTGCATTTCCACAGAATTTAATAAACCGTGTAATTAAAGGTAAGCCTGTTTGGGCGCCCTGGTACACCATCCATAAAATAATGGCAGGACTTATAGACATGTATCTGTACGCCGGTAATAAACAAGCGCTGGATATTGTTGTAAAAATGGGCAACTGGGCATATGACAAACTTAAGAATCTTTCAGCCGAACAATTAGCTGTTATGATGAAGAATGAATTCGGAGGCATGAATGAAGCGTCTTATAATTTGTACGGAATTACAGGGAATGTAAAATTCAAGAAGTTAGC
>JBJKQE010000241.1:0-4990 GCA_046705645.1 Ignavibacteriaceae bacterium
TGTTCATAAACACTAATATGAGCACCAACTAGCCAAACCTCGCCGTTTTTAAGATTTGCATAACTATCGACTAAGTTAGCTTTGCCTAATCTAAGCGATTTTACTTCAGTTCCTTGTAGAACAATGCCCGCTTCATATGTCTGTATAATTGAATATTCATGCCGGGCTTTCCTATTCACCGTAATATTTTTTTCTTCGTCTTTTCCTTTGGGCATAATTTCTAAAAAATGAGATTAAAAATTATTTTTATTGTCAAATAAAAGCAAGATATCCATAAAAACTTTTTTTATTTCCCAAATGAATATTTTTTGAAACTTACAATTCAACTTTAAAATATTACAAAAGGGTAGGTCAGGGAGTAAAAATACCCCTCCTTTTCCGGTAAATTTACAAGAAAACCACTCTAAAAGGGTAGTACCAAATAGAATCTCAACTTATTAAATTCACACAATATTTCCATTGTTAATTTAACGAAAAAATAGATAACTATTTTCTGCAATGGTACCAAAATTTAAAGGAGCAGGTTTGGTTAAAAAATTTACTTTTCTATTTATCTTTTGTACGAATTTACTTTTTTGTTTTGGTCAAGGAATAAAAGTTGACAAAGTTGAACCTCCGAACTGGTGGGTTGGGATGAAGTGGAACAAGGTTCAATTGATGGTTTATGGAAAAAATCTTAATAATATTTCGGCGGAATATAATAATAATCAAATAAAAGTCCTCAAAGTTCATAATGCAGAAAGCTCATTTTATTCATTTATAGATATTCAAATTCCGGCAAACCTTAATCCTGATAATTACAAATTAATTATAAAGAAGGATAATTCTAAAGAAGAAATTAATTTCCCGATTTTACAAAAGAAATCTTCTAAAGGAAATTTCCAGGGATTCAGTAATAAAGATGTAATTTATCTGATTATGCCGGATCGTTTTGCAGACGGTGATACGTCGAATGATATCGTAAAAGGAACTCTTGATGAATATAAAATAAATGATCCTTCCGGCAGGCACGGCGGGGATATCCAAGGCGTAATCAATCATCTGGATTATATTAAAAATCTCGGAGTTACAGCAATTTGGCTGACTCCGGTAATTGAAAATAATACAAGAATAAGTTATCACGGTTATGCAGCTACTGACTTGTACAAAGTCGACCCCCGGTTGGGAACTAATAAACTTTATGAAAAATATGTTGAAGATGCCCACGCAAAAGGATTAAAATGCATTTTAGATCATGTAAGTAATCATATCAGTATTGATCATCCATGGATGAAAAACCTTCCATTTAAAGACTGGATTCACGGTACTTTAAAGAACCACCAAATGACCAAACATGATAAATTGGCATTTGCAGATATTCACCGTGATTCATCAACAATTATAAATACTACCGAAGGTTGGTTTACCAATGACATGCCCGATTTAAATCAAGCTAATCCTTATTTAAGCAATTACTTAATTCAAAATACTATTTGGTGGGTTGAATTGACAGGTGTTGACGGAATTAGAGAAGATACTTATCCATACTGCGATCAAAAACATATGGCAAGATGGGGAAAAGCTTTAATGACTGAATTTCCCAAACTTAATATTGTCGGTGAAGTATTTACCGGCGATGCGGTTTTTCTTTCAAGTTTTCAGAATCACACTTATTATCCGAGATCTTTCGACTCTTATTTACCTTCAATAACAGATTTTGCTACTTACGATGCTTATACAGCTTTTTTTACAGGCAGCTCTGGTCTTCAAAATATTTATGAGGATTTTGCAAAAGACTTTATTTATAAGAACCCGAACAATCTGGTTACTTTTGTTGACAACCATGATGTTGCAAGAGCTTTACTGCAGTCAGGCGGAAATGTTAAAAAATTTAAGATGGCTTTGCTGATGCTGCTTACATCAAGAGGAATTCCAGCTTTATTATACGGAACAGAGATTGGAATGAAGGGCGGAAGAGAAGACGGATTAATTCGTACAGATTTTCCGGGAGGATTTCCTGGTGATAAGCAAAATTCCTTTACCTCCAAAGGAAGAACAGATGAGCAAAATGATATTTATAATTATGTTCATAATATACTTGAGTTAAGAGATAATAATGAGGCACTTTCGGATGGAAAACTAATTGAGTTTCCACCTTACAATGAGATATTTGTTTATTTTAAGGAAAAAGGAAACAATAAGTTTATGGTAATTTTGAATAATAATCCGGAAACAAAATCTGTTAATCTAAAAGATTATCTGGATCAGCTAAAGGGGATTAAGGAGATTAAAGATTTAATAACAGGGGGAAAGAATAATATTGTAAACAACGAAACTATTGAAGTAGAAGGGGAATCCGGAAATCTTTATCAACTAATTAAATAATTATCCTCATTTGTGCACGGGATTTCTATATAAAATATTTATAAAAATAATTGCTGGGAACGAATATGCTTAGCATACAAAAAAAACTTACTAATTCATTTTATGCTATTTTAAGCTTACCATCAACTGCAATGGGTTTTGCTTTATCCATTCAGATTTCTGCTTTAAGCTGGATATTAAGTACAAAATACGGTTTAAAAATTGATGACGTTGGTTTAGTTTGGGCTGCCGGTCCTATAGCAGGGATTCTCGGTCAAGTTATAGTTGGAATTATAAGTGATAATGTCTGGCTATGGAAAGGGAGAAGAAGGCCGTTTATTTTTATCGGAGGTTTACTTGCGGCTTTAATGCTTTTGGCGCTTCCTAATATTGATGTAATTTCCAGTTCACTTGGTTTTCACGGAATACTTGGTGTTGCAATTGTAGTAGCCTTAACTCTTGATCTTGCAATAAACGTAAGCTTTAATCCTACTAGATCAATTATTGCTGATGTTACTCCCGAAGGTGTTGAAAGAACTAAAGGCTACGCATGGATGCAGACTATTTCGGGCACGTTTGGTGTACTTGCTTATGTTATTGGTGCTGTCTGGAATAATTATGTGCTTATTTATATTGGTGTTGGATTAGTTCTGGTGTTATCGGTTATTCCTCCTTTCTTTATTGAAGAACCGAGAGAATTGGAAATAAAAAATGCAGATAATGCAAATGTTCCTAAACAAAAAACTTCTTTTTTGTCAATCCTAAATGATATCCAGCCGTTATGGGGATTTTTAATTTATGCATTATATGCTATTACCATTAAGCTGCTGCAAATAAAACTTAATAATTATTATGTAGAATTAATATGCTTTGCTATTACTCTTTATTTCATATTTAAAGTTCTAGCTAAAAGTGATGCGGGAAAATCAAAAAGTGAAGCCGGTTTAATTGGTTTCAAAAAAGTATTGGCCGCTCATTCATTTACATGGATCGGCATTCAGACAATGTTTATTTACATGTTCGCTTATATTCAATACAAAGTTTATGATATTGCTCCTGGAGTGGCAATACCAAGCTCAGTACAGATTGAAATGGGAAGGATTGTCTCAATCAGCTTTTTAATTTTGAATGCTGTCGGGGCAATTTTACCGGCCTTTGTGTTAGAGCCGATTACAAGAAAAATAGGCAGGGTAAAAACACATGCTATTTGTATTTCAACCATGGCAGTCGGATATGGAGGAATGCTCTTATTTGGTTTTACACCTACTATAATTTATATAATTATGGTAGTACTGGGAATTGGATGGGCAGCAACTATAAGTCTTCCATTTGCTATCATGTCTCAAAAAGTTGATCAAGCAAAAATGGGATTATACATGGGCTTGTTTAATCTTGCTGTCGTTTTACCGCAGCTTGTAGCAAGTTTCGGAGTGGGACAAGCAGTGAGCGAAGCTCCGAATAAGAGTCTTATTTTTATTATAAGCACAGTTACACTCGCAATATCAGCTGTACTTTGGTTCTTTGTAAAAGAGGATAAGCTGGAAGTCTTGAAAAATGTTTAGGTAACGTGACCTTATTTATAATAAAGTAGGGTCATTCTGGCGGACTTGTCCGCCGAAGGCGGAAGCCAGAATCTTCCTTAGTTGCTTTGGAATGCAGATGCCGGATCAAGTCCGGCATGACAGCATTCTTTTTTCCATTCTAGGATTGACCCCGGAATCTCCTAAGTTGTATATAATATTAATATTCATTTTTAAAAATTTCTTTCTTTGATGCATGCTGTCATTAGCTGGACAGTGAAAAGTAACAATCTGCCTGCCGAGATCTATATACATGCAAAATAATGTCATTTCGGGCATAATAGTTAAAAAGTGTTGCTGGAATTTATATCAAATTGCATTTGTTAAGGTCGTTTTCAATCATTATTTTTAAATCATTAAAAGGAGGAGGAAATGATTGAACTACCTGAAGCCGCGGTTTTAGTCGGCCAATTAAACAAAAAAATTAAGGGAAGAAAAGTTATAAAAGTAATTGCCGCAAAATCACCTCACAAGTTTGCCTGGTACAACGGAGACCCTAAGAACTATCAAAAAATATTAGTAAATAAAATTGCGAAACAAGCAGAAAACATTGGGGGAATGGTTGAAATTACAATTGATTCTGCAAATTTAGTTTTTACAGATGGGGTAGGATTAAGATATCATTATGATGAAAAAGAACTTCCGGATAAGCACCAGCTGCTAATTGAGTTTGATAATTCTAAATTTCTTACAGCTTCAATACAAATGTACGGCGGTATTCTTTGCTTTACAGAAGGCAAGTGTGAAAATAAGTATTATCTAATTGCGAAAGACAAACCTTCGCCTTTATCAAAAAAGTTTAATGAAAAATATTTCAGTAGTATTATTTCAGATGCAAACATGCAGAATAAAAGTGTAAAATATTTTCTTGCAACCGAACAGAGAATCCCGGGACTTGGCAATGGTGTTTTGCAGGATATTTTATTTGACGCAAAAATTCATCCTAAAAGGAAAATTGAGGATCTAACAGAATTAGAAAAAGGGAAATTATTCGGTTCGATAAAAACCGTGTTAATGGAAATGATAGAAATGGGAGGCAGAGATATAGAAAAAGATTTATTCGGCAA
>JBJKQE010000242.1:0-21292 GCA_046705645.1 Ignavibacteriaceae bacterium
CTGTTGCTCCTTTATCAATTAATATTTTAACCGGATCGATACTGTATCTTCTTTTATGCCAATAATCTGCATCGTTCCAGATATCTTCACAAATAGAAATTCCTAATTTTTCTCCTTTGAAATCGAAAACTGAGACATCTTTCGCTGAATCAAAATATCTCATTTCATCGAAGACATCGTAATTAGGTATCAATGTTTTATGCTGAACAAATTGAACTTTCCCGTCATAACAAAGTATTGCAGAATTATGAATGTCCGTGCCGATTAAATCATCATCTTCCGTTATTGCACCAAATAGTAATGCAGTTTCCCCAGTTGATAAAGCAATCTCTTGAACTGCCTTGTTTACAGCTAGTCTAAATTCTTTTTTTTCAACTAAATCTTGCGGCGGATATCCGACTAAAGCAAGTTCCGGAAAAATGACAAGATCGACCTTGTCTTTTGCACCCTTTTTATAACCGTCTAAAATTTTAGCTTTATTATTCTTAATATCACCTATTACAGTATCAATCTGGCATAGAGCAATTTTCATAACATCCCAAATATTTTCTACAAAAATATGAAAGGTTAAAAGATTTTACAATTAAATAAATTAAGACTAAATAGATATCTTTAACTAATAAATTAAAAAAATAGAACACGAACAACATGGATAACACAGATTTTCACGGATGGAAGATTAATAGTCTACTATACCAACCAAAATAATTCTATCGCTTAAGGCCGAATATTATTATTTTGGTATATATAAATGCACAAACTTTTGCGGTGATAAAATGCTTAAAAAAATATTCTTCATTTTTTTATTTTGTTCAACAGTAATTCTTTCTCAGGATTCTCTCTTTATCAATGCAGACTATATTCCTCATACTGATACAACATTAATATTCAAACCGGCTAATTATGATTCTACACATGCGTATCCCCTGCTTTTCATGCTGCATGGATGGTCAGGCAATTATGCACAATGGAGCAGAATTACCGATTTACAGCATTATGCAAACACAGACAGTTTTATAATTGTCTGTCCCGACGGTTTTTACGATTCATGGTATATAAATAGCCCGGTCAAAAAGAATAGTCAATATGAAGAATTCTTTTTTAAGAATTTAGTACCCGATATCTTCAATAAATATAATATTGACAAAAAAAATATTTTTATCACCGGATTAAGCATGGGCGGTCACGGAGCAATTTATCTTTTTTTAAAACGCCCTCACTTTTTTAAAAGTGCCGGCAGTACCAGCGGTATTTTGGATATTACCGCATTCCCTAAAAATTGGGAGCTCCCGGAATATCTTGGTCCAATGAAATCCGATTCTTCAGTCTGGAAAAAGTACTCAGATATTTATCTGCTTAAAAATATAACCGGTAGAAAGATTCCAATTTTAGTAGACTGCGGGAAAGAAGATTTTTCTTATAAAGTAAATGAAAACTTTGTTAATAAATGTAAAGAATTAAATATCCCGGTTGTCTTTTTTACCGGTCCAGGAAATCATTCGCAAAAATACTGGAAGAAATCAATAGTTGAGCATTTTAAATTCTTTAAAAAATTAGTTAAGAATTAAATAGATTACTACGAATTTATAGCCGTTGAACTTATTAAACGCCCGTTATTCAAGTATCAAAACCGGTAATAACATTATTAGTTTGAATTTCTACTTTTTTCTTAATATTGCAGCAGAAAATTTAAATACGGGAGGCTCAAAATGACCAAAAAGTTATACCGCTCAAGAAAAGAAAAAATGATCGGCGGTGTTGCCGGAGGACTTGCCGAATATTTTGAAATTGATCCCACGCTGGTTCGAATAATTTTTATTGTTTCTCTTTTCCTCGGAGGGTCCGGGATATTGGCTTATATAATTTTGTGGATTGTTGTACCAGAAGAACTTTATGTTACCTCAACAAATGAATCTAAAGAAAAAGCAGATAATCAAAATGTTAAAGATGATGCAAAGTATGAAGAAGCTTATGAAGAACAAAGAGGCAGAAGAAGAAATGTACTGGGTGCTATCCTAATTATTATTGGAGTAATGTTTTTAGCTGATAATCTTATTCCTAGATTTCATTTTGGAGATTATTGGCCGTTAATCTTAATAATTCTTGGTGTAGTTGTTTTGATAAATGCTAAAAAAAATTAATAATTTAATCCAATGAGATTATTATGAAATCTAGACACGTATTTTGGGGAATATTTTTTGTAACAATCGGGATATTAATTCTGCTTAACAATTTAGGTAAATTATATTTCGATTTGTCCGACCTTTGGAAATACTGGCCTTTGGTAATAATACTTTGGGGAATAACATTCCTTGTAAAAAATAACGTATTCAAAGTAATTCTTTCAGCAGCTTCAGCTGTTATTCTGGCTTTTGCAATCGTAGGATTTTTCAATTATGTATTTAATATAGTAGATAACAGATTCACAATTAATGACAACGGTATTCACCTGGAAATTGACGGAGATGTTGATACTACAAATTATTTTGAACCATATAATAAACAGATTAATAATGCCGAATTCAATTTTAAAGCTGGTGCGGGGTCTTTCGAAATCGAAGACACTACTTACGGATTAATATCGGCAATAACCAAAGGTATTAAGAATAACTTCGAGTTGTCGAGAACTGAAAATGACAGCGTTTCTGTTGTTCAATTTGAAATGAAGCACAAACGTTTCTCTTTTAAAAACGGTCAATTTAAAAACAAAGCAATTATTAAATTAAATTCCTTACCGGATTGGGACATGAATTTCGATATCGGTGCATCTTCATTATATCTTGATTTAAAGCCATTTAAAACTCAAAATGTAAATGTTAAAATGGGTGCTGCATCAATGAAAATTAAATTGGGTGATAAAAGTCCATTAATAAATCTAAATATAAAATCCGGCGCATCTTCCGTAGATGTGCAAATTCCTAATTCATCAGGATGTGAAATTAGAACCCACACAGCACTTTCATCAAAAGATTTTAAAGATTTTAATAAAATTGATTCCGGTTTATATCGAACTAATAATTTCGAAAGTGCAAAGAATAAAATAATTATTACGGTTAATTCAGGTATTTCTTCAATAAAAGTAGTTAGATATTCTGAAGGTTGGTAAATAAATATTCTTGAGTTCCAGGAGCTATTTATTTTTTACGATTTTTCTTTTTTGTACTTGAAAGCTTAGGTTTCCAAAGGTATTTTTGCATATCTACACATCCGTCTTTAGTGAATTTGACTCCTTCCGATTTTAATAAATCTTCCATTATATCTACATCGCCAAAATGGAGCTTGCCTGTAAGTGCGCCAAATCGATTAACCACTCGATGACACGGAAGTCCAGATTCTTTTGCACCGTTTAATGCCCAGCCTACTGTTCTTGCAGCGGAACGAATTCCGCATGCCTCAGCAATATCTCCATAAGTAGTTACTTTTCCATAAGGAATTTTTGCAACGATTTTATAAACTCTGTTAAAAAAATCTTCATTCTTTTTGACAGTGGATTTCTTTTTAGGTTTCTTCATAGAGACAAAGATTAATTTTGAGTGAACTTAAGTAAATAAGCTTTAATAAATTTATTTATATCTCCATCCATTACACTCTGCACGTCAGAAGTCTCTTCATCGGTGCGGTGGTCTTTAACCATATTATAAGGATGAAAGACATAAGATCTAATCTGACTTCCCCACTCTATTTTCATTTTACTTTTTTCAACTTCGTCTAATTCAGCTTCATGTTTTTCTTTTTCAATCTGGTAAAGTTTGGATTTAAGAAGCTTCATAGCATTTGTTCTGTTTTGCAGCTGTGATCTTTCACTTTGACAGGCAGCAACAACACCGGATGGTATATGCGTTATTCTTACTGCAGTTTCAACTTTATTAACGTTCTGTCCGCCTTTTCCTCCTGATCGATATGTATCGATCCGTAAGTCGGCTGGATTAATATCAATTTCAATAGTATCATCGACTTCAGGAATAACAAAAACAGAAGCAAACGAAGTGTGTCTTCTTTTATTCGCGTCGAATGGTGATATTCTTACTAAACGATGAACTCCATTTTCAGCTTTTAAATATCCGTAAGCAAATTCACCTTCAACTTCTATGGTAACACTCTTAATACCTGCTCCATCGCCGTCTAAGATATCTACAATAGACATTTTAAAATCATTTTGCTCACCCCATCGCATATACATTCTCATCAGCATTTCAGCCCAATCCTGAGCTTCTGTTCCGCCTGCACCGGAATGAATTGTTAATATACAATTACGCGTATCATCTTTACCGCTTAACATATTCTTAAATTCAACAGCTTCGACAGATTGTTTTAACGACTCAAGCTCATTCTCAATATCAACGGCAAATGATTCATCTTCCTCCGATTGAGCTAATTGAATAAATTCATCAAGGTTCTTTGCTTTTTTATCAACTTCATTCCAAAGTTCAACCCAAGTTTGCAACGATTTGATTTCCTGCAGAATTTTTTGAGCTACTATTTGATCATCCCAGAAAGAAGGTTCGGTAGTTTTATGTTGTAAGTCTCTTATTTTGGAATCTTTATTATCGACGTCAAAGATAACCTCTTAGTCTGTGAATCCTATCCTTAAATCCATTTAATTGTTTTACTTTATCTTCGTACATATAGTTTCCCTTGAATAATTATTATAAAAAATCTCTATTGAATTTTGGAATTATTACCAATAATTCTTTTATACCTCTAGTTCCATTCTCAGTAAAGCTGCTGCGAGTGTTTTCCCTTGAGCATCAAGCTTTAATGACACTGTTCCGCCTCCGCCTAAAGTATTATGAAGTAAAAAGTTTAACGCACGTAAATTAGGCAGTTCATATCTTTCTACATCACCCAGACAAATACCTTCAAAATGCTTTTTTACTTTTTCAACTGTTAAATGTTTCTTTATTATTTCATAACCTTTATCATCAAATGCTATGATACCTACATTTGCAGCATCGCCTTTATCGCCGCTTCTGCCGTGCGCAATATCTAATAATCTTATTTTCATTTTACAACTCAATTATTTTTACTTCGGGTTTAACTAGTTTTTTTGGAATCAGTGCAGGCCAGTATGCAACTACTTCGCTAGGTTTTGGTCTTCCGCCTGCAAAACCGGTTACACTCGGAGGTCCGGTTAAAATAAGCGGAGCAATTTCTTTCCCGAATCTTTCTACTGAAGCGTAATCATGTGACCTAACAGCAATTCTAAGCATTACTTCATTTATTTTATCTTCATCTATTTTTTCTGAAAGAGGACCATGACACGAATCGTAACCTACAAATTCTGTCCTAATTTCCTCAAAATTTAATTTTAAATTCTCCATCCGTTTCCGAAGAATTTTATCTGCTGCTTTTGCTTTTGTTAATGCATGAGGCCATGAATATGTTAAACTGGCTGAAGCAGAATATCCACTTTCGTATGAACATGATACTTTATAAAACTCAGTAGATTCCTTACCCTTAATACTATTTACTTTTACTCTGTCATTTCCTTTATCTTCAAGCTTAATAGAGGTAAAATCCGCAACACAATCCGGTGTGATATAAGTTGAAGGATCACCTATTTCATAAACCAGTTGTTCTGCTACAGTAGCAAAAGAAACCTTACCGCCGGTATTGTTATGTTTGGTTACAACAAATTCTCCGTTTGGATATGCTTCGGCAATTGGAAATCCGATTTCAGCTAAATTAGGAACCGACTGCCAATCACCTAAAAAATTACCCCCGGAAGATTGTCCCCCGCATTCTAAAATATGTCCTGCGATTGTTCCTGCTGATAACAAATCAAAATCATTTTCATTCCATCCGAATTCATAAATCATTGGAGCTAATGTTAAACCAGTGTCGGTTGTACGCCCGGTTATTATAATATCTGCTCCCTTTTTTAATCCTTCAACTATTGGGAAAGCGCCGAAATAAACATTCGCACTGAGTAAATTATCTTTTACTTTTATTATAGACTCACCTGTGTCCATATTATTTAATTCACATCCGTTAGAAATGATTTCATCAACCCGGTCTTTTATATCGTCTCCTACGACAACAGCAATTTTTAAATTTTTTATTCCTAATTCTTTTGCTACTTCAATTACAGCCTCAGCGCATGCTACCGGGTTAACACCGCCGCCGTTTGTAATCACTTTAATCTTTTTTCCAATGCATATTGGTAAAATCCTTTTCATTAAGCCGGGAATATCTTTTGCATAACCCAATTTAGAATTTTTATTTTTCTGCTTTTGCAAAATGGACATTGTCACTTCCGCAAGGTAATCCATCACCAAATAATCAATTTCACCTTTAGTTACTTGATGATAAGGGGCATCTATTAAATCTCCCCAAAATCCTTGTCCGGAAGCAATTCTAATTTTTTCTTTCATTAAGTTCCTCCAACCGGATAATCTTATCCGCAATATTTTGTAAATCCTTTTGAGATTCAACATCAAACCAGACGATTCTGTCGTCCGCTCTGAACCAGGTTAGCTGCCTTTTGGCATATCTTCTCGTATTTCGTTTTATGAGTCTTATAGCCGTATTCAAATCAATCTCGTTTTCTAAATATGATATAATTTCTTTGTATCCAACTGTATTCAACGAGTTTAAAGTTTTGTTATATCCTTTTTCTAAAATTGATTTTGTTTCTTCGATTAATCCTTGATTGATCATTTCATCAACTCTATTTTCAATATTTTTATAAAGAGTTGATCTTTCCCACCTAAGCCCATACTGTTTAAACTGAAAATTAACATTCCGTTGATGATCTTTATAATGAGCGCTGATCGGTTTTCCGGTTAAATGGTAAACTTCCAAAGCTCTGATAATTCTTTTCCAGTTCTGCGGAAGCATTTTGGATGCACTTTCCGGATCTACCTTTTCCAGTTCAGAATATAGAAATTCATTTCCAAATTCTCTTTTCTTTGATAGGAGATAATTTCTATATTCATTATCAACGTCTGCCGAATCAAATATACCATCAATTAAAGCTTTAATATATAATCCTGATCCTCCTAGAATTAAAGGAGTTATATAATTTTTAATAAGTATTTGAATAATATTTAGAGCTTCATTCTCGAAACGGCTTACATTATAATCTTCTTCCGGATTAAGAACGTTTATAAAATGATGTTTTACTTTTGCCAATTGATCAGCATTTGGTTTTGCAGTTCCAATATCAAGATATTTATAAATTTGTCTGCTGTCGGCGGAAATAATTTCAGCATCTATTTTTCTTGCTAACGACAAGCTCAAATAAGTTTTTCCCGAACAAGTCGGACCGACAATTACAATTACTTTTGATTCCAACCTTCTCTGCCTATAAGAGGGACGAAAGAAAATTCAGGAATATCGAGAATTTGAAATTTATCATCGTCCAATTTAGTAATAATTTTTAGTTTTTGAGAATTTTTATCCCCAACAGGAATCACTAGTCTTCCACCAATTGAGAGTTGTTTCTTTAATGAAACCGGTATTGAAGGCGAACCGGCCGTGACAATTATTCCATCATACGGAGCATATTCCTCCCATCCTATAGTTCCGTCACCGCACTTAATATGCGCACGAATTCCCATACTTTCTAAGAGCTTTTGGGCTTTATTATAAATCTCAAATTGGCGTTCAATACTAAATACATTCATACCCATGCGATCCAAAATTGCAGCCTGATAACCGGATCCGGTTCCAATTTCCAATATTTTGGATTTGGTTTTTAATTTAAGAGCCTGAGTCATAAAAGCTACAGTGTAAGGCTGGGAAATTGTCTGCCCATACCCTATTGGCAACGCCACATCTTTATAAGCATGATGTCTAATAGCTTTAGGAATAAATTTTTGCCTTTCAACCTCGCCTATAGCTTTTAATACATAAATATCATTTATTCCTTTTTCAGATAAATTATCTACAAGTTCCTGTCTTTCTCTTTCGTACATTACAATCTTTTTTTTATTTATTTAAGGTATAAAGATAAAATAAAAATTTAAAATTTATTAATTTTGAAAGCTATTTTGGAAATATTCCGGAGGGAAAAATGATTGAAGTTATTGGTGGTGCTTTATTAATTGCAGCTATGAGAGTTTGTGATGTTTCGTTAGATACAATCCGTGTAATTCTGGTTGTGCAGGGTAAAAAGTATAATGCAGGTATTGTTGGATTTTTTGAGGTATTAATCTGGGTGTTTGCAATTAGATTTGTATTTCAGCATCTGGATAACATACCCAATCTTTTCGGCTATGCAACAGGATTCGGACTTGGAAATATAATCGGAGTAACAATTGAACAAAAAATCGGATTCGGATTCATTCAGTTAAATGTTATTTCTATGCATCATACAGACGAGATAGCAAATACATTAAGGAAATCTAAATTTGGAGTTACTATTTTACCTGCCGAAGGAGGTTCCGGCGGCGTTTCAGTTATCGTTTTAATTTCACCCAGGAAGCAGCAAAAGAATGTGATAAATCTAGTTGAATCAATTGATAAAAAAGCATTTATAACAATACAAGGTTCTATTCCATATCGCGGATTTAAGCAGATGACGAGGAAATAGATTTCCCGTCAAAAAAGATTAATCATGATGTACAAAAAGAAAGGTTAATTAGAAAAGCTGCGACTTTTTTTATAGTGGTTTAATTTAAAATAAATTAGAATTACAAATTCCAAAAAAAATAATTTAATTGTTCTTTTGATCGCAGTTTTTTATCTCTCAAGATAATCGCAATAAAATTTATAATTTATTTAAATATTTGTGAATAACTTTAAATTTATTGTCCAAATGCTACTGCTAAGTGAAGCTGACCATCGCTGCCTAAACCAGTATAATAAAGTCTATAATTATTACCGATCTTAACTGAATAAGGGTAAGATACTTTGCTACACCCATGATTTGCAAAATCAGATGCACTAAATACAGGGTTAGAGGCATCCTTTGTCAAATGTATTCCATCATTTGAATAAGCCATACCGACTATACCTGAATTTCTATTATAATAAGTCTTATTATACTCAGTATTAGTCTGTAAAACAGTAGCATTACCAATATTACCTCCTTCCCAACTTTGATTTGGAGTGAGAATAGGATTATCACTATATTTTATCCAATTAAAACCATCAGTTGAGGTTGCTAAACCTATTTGTCTCATCCCGGTTTGTGGATCTTGCATTCCACCATAATAAAGTTTGTATTTTCCATTTATCTTTAATTACATATCCCTTTCCAACAGAATAATCATCCCATGCACCTGATTGACCTTCAGTTAATAACGGTTCATTAGAACCAAATTGCTATGTTATCCTATCATTTGATACAGCATAATTAATATTAAATTTACCAGAATTGTAAGTATTTGTAAACCACATTTTATACTTACTGCTATCATACATTACTTGGCCTTGACTAATAAGGAGTTTTGAATATGGCATATCTTTAACACTTAGTAATGAATTACCCGAATAATCTATCCAGTGAGTTATATTTTTTTTCCAATTTACTTGGATATAAATACTGCCAGTTACCTGTCCAGTTGCCATAAATGTCAATATCACTTGTGTAAAAACTCCTGCATTTACTTGAACATCAGTTTCACCTTTGTAAATAATTAAACTATCTCCATTTAATGCATTAACTTTAAATGCCAAATTCCGGCTGAAACTCCTGAAAAACTTAATAAAGCCGTTGAACCTGATTATGGTTCTACACTTTGAGTTAATGTATCACTTCCTGTCTTAGCTAGAACTGCTGTAACTTTTACTACATTACTGAGCAAACTATCACTGATAATTTTTAATGCTACTTGCTCAGAACTTATAGAGTTTGCATTAGATGGAGATACAAGATTTTCTGAACAACCGAAATAAATTATAGAAGGAACGTATAAAACGAAGGGAAATAACTTTTCCATGAGAACTACCATAAACATTTGAGACGAGAAAAATTTTAATGTCGTTATACTCAAAAATAGTTACATATCCAATAAAATTTAGTTTAAAAATTAAGAATTTCAGTTAGATCATTTTTATATATTCTATAAATTTATTCCAAGATAACTGAGATGTAAAAAAAAAATTTTTTGAATATATAGGAGAAAGCATGCAGTCTTAATTTTGTATGATTTTCATTAAAAAATTAAAAATACATAATATTAATGTTTATTTAACATTTGAATCCGGCTAATTTACATTTTTATTCAGTTCGGCATTTATTATTTAATTGGAGTCATCTTTTGAGGGAAGTTAAAAAAGATTTAAATAAGGATCGAATCTTTATTTTGTCAACCATGTAATCAATTTATGATCAGAACAAACTATACTAAATCTATTAACGGACTAAAGAACTAATACTTTGTAATATCTTAGATTCCACCATTTTACAGTTTATGGATAAATTTACAGTCAAACGTAATCTTAATAATATTAAATTTGCTTTTGCTTAATTAACTCAACAGGTTTAAAATATTTTTGACAAGAATAAATTAAATGATTTTTTATTTTACTCTTTGTAGGTTGGCATTTTTAATTGTTTTGAATCCCTTCTTCAGATCATTTGGTAAATATTTCCCCTTATTATTTTTCAAATCATAATGAAAACCATTATCGTTTTCAATACCTCTGGGAGCACTTAGAACTAAAAAGAAAATTCCCAATAAAAATAAAAATGAGACGATGATAAAAAGTATAAATATATTTAACAACTATCTCCCTATTAATTTTAAATTATAAAATATGATTATTAATAAAGCACTGAACCGATTTACTAAATTTTGTTACTTTTTTAACCAATAATAATTAATAATTCTAATTTCTAAGTCTTTAAAATTTAATGCTTTAAAGTTATTTTCTACACAATGTTTATGCCATAAGATGAAGTATACGAAATCTTTATGAATTTATAACCAGCTTTAATTTCTCATGTAATAATTACTTGTTTTGGTATGAAAAATTAATATAATTGTAAAAAATGATTACAATAAAGTATAATTGTTAAATATTTTAAAAATGTTGTTTTAAGTTCAAAAATTAGTTAATAATTATTAAAAACCCTCCGAAAATATCTAAGTATATAAAATCTATGCTATTATATAATAAACTTAACTTTTGGGTTTAAGAAAATGCGTTAATCTTTTCCGTAGTAAAAGTAGATCAGAAAATAAAAAATTTGGAGACTAATAATTTTCTATGAATGAAGGTTATAAATTATTTCTTGCGGAATTATGAGGCGCCGGTCGGATTCGAACCGACGAATAAAGGTTTTGCAGACCTTCGCCTTAGACCACTTGGCTACAGCGCCGAAATATTATATTTCTTCTTAAGGTTGAGAATAATAAAAAGCCCATCTCTTAGGAAAGGGTTGGGTTATGTTTTTTAGAGCGGGAAACGGGACTCGAACCCGCGACATCAACCTTGGCAAGGTTGCGCTCTACCAACTGAGCTATTCCCGCATAATTTTTATTCAATTTTTATAAAGAACTTTTGAATAAATTTTATTTTAATTCATGAAAGTTTAATTTCGGTGACTAAATATAATATGATTAACACATTCTTGCAATAATATTTTCTAATTTAAAATTAAATATATTATTCATGTTTATTTTTTCACAAAAGGTAACTTAATTTTTTATTAAATTACCATATCATTCATAGGCTATAATCAAAAAATTTTAATATGAATTATTTACTAAGTGTTGTTATTGGATATGTTCTAGGTTCATTTCCAACCGCATACTTAATATTAAAAAAAACAAAAGGGATTGATATTACCGCTAAAGGCTCAGGAAACGTTGGAGCCTATAATTCATTTGAAGTATCTAAATCTAAATTAATTGGAGCTTTTGTACTTTTAATAGATGCACTTAAAGGACTATTGAGCGTATATATAGTTTTATTAATTTTCCCAAAGGAATTTATATTTCCTGCATTAGCACTACTAATGGCTGTTTTCAGTCATTGCTTTAGTCCCTGGCTTAATTTTAAAGGCGGAAGGGGTTTGGCAACAAGTGCCGGGGGTTTATTTCTAGTATTCCCGTTTCTTGTAATATTATGGATAATTATTTGGATTATAATTTACATTCTTAAAAAAAATATAATATGGAGTAATATCTGGGCTACATTAATGTCTTTGATTTTAATATTTACATCAAATGATATAGCCATTAAGTATTCTTTTCCTAGGCCCGGTTCTATATCTGAATTAATGTTATTTTCAACAGCAATATTAATTTTAGTTTTTATAAAACATATAGAACCGCTAAAAGATTTAATGAAAAGTAAAAATATCTTTAAAGTGAGGAAGATCGATGACTAAAAAAAGCAAAAGGAACCTTTTAACAATCATAGGTATCTTAGTATTATTAATTTCAACATTTATTTTTATGCAAAAAAAAATTACTGCACCGCTTTATCACGATGCAAGTAATTCTAATTATTCTTTAGCTGTATTCCAGCAAAAAGCGCAAAACAATAATTCCATTTCAGACAGCAGAAAAACAGCAATTACTCAAACAGTTCAAGAAGTTAGCCCTGCAGTTGTCGGCATTAATGTTACAGAAATACAGCAATACAGTAGCCCATTCAGTTCATTTTTTAATGATCCTTTTTTTAAACAATTTTTCGGGAATCAAGGATTATATAACCAAAAAGTAAAAGAATTAGGCTCCGGATTCATAATTTCACCCGATGGCTATATTGTAACTAATGACCACGTTGCCGGAAATGCCACTGAGATTACAGTAACTTTAACTAATGGCAAAGAATACAAAGCAAAATTAATCGGTACGGATCATGCTACAGATATATGCCTTCTGAAAATAAATGATACAAATTTACCGTATGTAACTTTAGGAAATTCCGACAATATCCTGATTGGCGAATGGGTAATTGCTTTCGGTAATCCTTTCGGGCTTTTTAATTTAAATGATAAACCAACTGTTACAGTTGGAGTTGTAAGTTCCACAGGAATGAACCTAGATCAGATGGACAACCGTTATTACTTTAATATGATTCAAACAGATGCTGCTATTAATGGCGGAAACAGCGGCGGACCCTTAGTTAACAGTATCGGTCAGGTTATAGGAATGAATACATTAATTTATACTGCCGGCGGAGTTAAAGGGAATATCGGATTAGGATTTGCTATTCCTATAAACAGAGTAAAAAGAATTGTAACCTTACTAAAGGAACATGGAAAAGTTGATCGAGATTACGGTGATTTAGGCTTTAGAGTTCAATCTATAAATGAAGGTATAGCAAAATATTATAATCTACAAAATACTCGAGGAGTAATAATAACACAGGTAGACCCAAATTCACCTGCGTCACAAGCTGGATTAAATGAAGGTGATATTATTTTACAAATTAATAATTATTTAATTAATGATGGGGAAACACTCGTCGGTGTAATTGAACAGTTTAGTGTTGGAGATACAATTACACTGAAAATTATTCGAAACAACAAGATAATTCAAAAGCAAATGAAACTGGAGAAAACTTCATGATTGAAAGATATACACTTCCCGAAATGGGAAAAATATGGCAGGACGAATTCAAGTTTAAAACGTGGCTTCAAATCGAAATACTCGCATGCGAAGCGCGCAGTGAAATGGGAGATGTGCCCAAACAAGATTTGGAAACAATTAAACAAAAAGCAAACTTCGATGTTAAACGAGTTTTGGAAATTGAAGAGACGACTAAACATGATGTAATAGCTTTTTTAACTAATGTTGCAGAATATGTAGGACCAGCTTCAAGGCATATTCATTATGGAATGACATCTTCGGATATTCTGGATACTACGCTCTCATATCAAATGAAAACTGCTGGAGAACTTCTTCTAAAAAGATTGAACGAATTAAAAAGAATTTTAAAAGAAAGAGCAATTGAACACAAAAATACTTTGTGTGTAGGTAGATCTCACGGAATTCATGCAGAACCAACTACGATGGGCCTTAAGTTTGCATTATGGTTTGAAGAAACAAAAAGAAATATTACACGACTCGAAAATGCAGTTAAATCAATAAGTGTTGGTCAAATTTCAGGTGCGGTTGGGACTTTTGAACATCTTTCACCTAAAGTGGAAGAATATGTTTGCAGGAAAATGGAACTATCCCCTGCCCCAGTTTCTACTCAGATCATTCAAAGAGATCGACATGCGGAATTTATGAGCACACTAGCAGTAATAGGAGCGACTCTCGAAAAAATAGCAATTGAAATTAGACATTTACAAAGGACCGAAGTTTTGGAAGCGGAAGAATATTTTTCAAAAGGTCAAAAAGGCTCTTCAGCAATGCCGCATAAAAGAAATCCTATTATTAGTGAAAGAATCACAGGACTTTCTAGAATATTAAGAAGTAATGCAATTGCAGCACTGGAAGATGTTGCATTATGGCATGAAAGAGATATCTCTCATTCATCAGTTGAAAGAATTATTGTTCCGGATAGCTGCATTGCCTTAGATTATATGCTTGATTTAATGAACAAGCTTATTAAAAATTTACTTATTTATCATGAAAACATGTTGAAAAACCTGAACCTAACAAGAGGACTGGTTTTCTCTCAAACAATCTTACTAAAACTTGTAAATAAAGGAGTTTCTCGCGAAGATGCTTATAAGATTGTCCAAACGGCAGCAATGGAAGTTTGGGCAGACAAAACAAAAGATCTTTTAAGCGAGCTTATAAAATCTAAAGATGTGATGAAATACCTAACCGAAAAGGAATTAAAAGATATATTTGACAACAGAAATATGCTTAAAAACGTTGATTATATTTTTTCAAGAAGCATAGGATCAGATTAGCGGATAATCAATCAAATAATATTTTAATACAAGGGAAGACTTACAATAAATTAGGAGGTGTTCATGAAGACAGGTCTATTAGTTTCGGCATTGTTATTTTTTATGTTTTTTGCAAATCCATTACGTGCACAAACAAAAGAGGATTTGAAAGTTGGTGATAAGGCCCCCAATTTTATATTAAAAGATGCATTTGGAAAATCATATAATTTAAAAAAGTACATAAAAAAATATCCTGTTATAGTATATTTTTACCCCGAGGCTGGAACACCCGGCTGTACTAAAGAAGCATGCGGTATTAGGGATGATTGGTCGAAATTCAAAAAAAATAATATAAAAGTTTTCGGAATAAGTGTTGATCCTAAGAGCCGGATAAAAGATTTTATTCATAAGTACAAACTGAATTTTCCGCTATTATCCGATATAAATAAAAAGGTATCAAAGGAATACGGCGTACTTTTACCTAACGGTTTTGATAAGCGTGTAACTTTTATAATCAATATGGAAGGTAAAATTGCAAATATTATTAATGTTACAGATATAGAAAAACATGCGTCGGAAGTTTTTAATTTTGCAATGAAGCTGAAATAATTTTTAAGGAGGGTATACTTTAAAGTATGCCTTTCTTTATCTATTCAATTGTTCAAAACTTAAATCCATCAAATCGAACTTTTTCCAATCCTTAAAATCGTAATGCCACCATTCACCGGAATAATTAATGAAACCGTGTTTTGACATTGCTCCTATTAATAAATCACGATTCTTAATTTCATTTGCCGGAAGATCAATATAATCCGAATGAGCTTTTTCAGAAAATGAATCAAATCCGGTCGGCATATCCAAAGGCTTTCCTGTTTTCAATGAAATTAGAGTTAAATCTATTGCACAGCCTCTATTATGTCTGGAACCGGTCCAAGGAGATGCAACATAAACAGTATCTTTTACTTTATTATAAAATTTAACTGTTGCGTTATATGGCCGGTAAGCATCGAATACTTTTATCCCCAAACCCATTTTTTTAAGTTCCGTTTGTACTTCTTTTAGTGCATTCGCAGCGGGTAATCTTAAAAAAGCAAAAACGGAGTTATAAACAGGTTCCCCTAAAAAATTATTTTTTGTAGCATATCTTATATCAAGTTTTATATCAGGAATTAATTTCTGAAGATTTACCAGTTTGTTACTGCTGTCTTTTGCAACCAAAGAATTGTAATACGAAATATTATTTACTACAAAAAGACCATATTTATTTTTGTGTAATTGTTGTCCGTAATTTGTTATAATTGCAATGATTATTATTATCGGAATCTTTTTTATATAATTTTTCATCTTACACAAGTATATAATTCGAAAGATTTTGTTACTTGATCGTAATTTTAAAATAAACCCGGGAAAAAGGGGTTTTATTCAATGAATAATTTTTAGATATTGTGATACGGATATTTTTGATTTATTATTCTCACTCAAATTTATTCAATTTTTTAATATAATGGAGGAAAAAATCAATTTTTTCCGTAAATAAGTATTATTAAATTATATTTTGAGTATAAACGAATAGAAATAAATGACAAAAAAAACGAGCAATCTCATGAAAAAAATTCTTGTATTAGTGCTTCTAATTATAGCTGCTAATATTTTTTTAGCTAAGACTTTAAAGTTTAATAGTAACAATGTTGTTGACAACGATACAACAGCAACTCTTGAACCTCCCAGATATATGTCTAACGAGGATGAATTGATTACCACAATTCTCCAAAGATATCATTATAGAAAATTTAAACTGGATGATTCTCTATCAAATGTCATTTTTAACCGCTATTTAAAATCTTTGGATTATGGTAAGTATTATTTCTATGCATCGGACATTGATAATTTCGATAAATTTAGATATCAGTTAGATGATGATATTAAAGACGGAGATTTGAATCCTGCTTTTTATATATTTAATCAATTTAGAGACAGGGCAAATGAAAGATTAAATTATGCAGAAAAATTATTGATACAAGGCTTCGATTTTAATGTACCTGATTCTATACAAATTGATAGGCAAAATGCCAACTGGGCAGCGGACACTTCTGAGATGAATGAACTTTGGAAAAAGAAAGTTAAAAGCGATGCACTCAGTCTTATTTTAGCCGGTAAAAAATGGGAAGATGTTCAGAAATTGTTGAAAAAAAGATATGAAAATCTGCGTAAGAACATAATGGAATATAAAAGTGAGGATGTATTTCAATTATTCGAAAATTCTTTTACAGAATCTTTAGATCCTCATACAAATTACATGTCTCCTATAACCTCCCAAAATTTTAATATTGAAATGACCCGTTCGCTTGAAGGAATCGGGGCGCAGCTTCAAACTGAAGACGAATATACAAAAGTAGTAGAGGTTATACCCGGTGGCCCTGCCTACAAAAGTAAATTGTTGCATCGGGGAGATAAAATTATCGGCGTTGCGCAAGGGAAAGACGGCGAAATGGTTGATGTAATAGGTTGGAGAATTACTGACGTAGTTCAATTAATTCGAGGTAAAAAAGGAAGTATTGTAAGACTTCAGATTATTCCAGCTAATGAAGGTGTAAATGCTGCACCGAAGGAAATTACCCTGGTTCGGGATAAAATAAAACTTGAAGAGCAATCTGCCAAAGATAAAATCTTAGATATCAAACAAGATAGTAAAACATATAAATTCGGAGTAATTACTCTGCCTGCATTCTACAGCGATTTTAATGCAGAGCAAAGAGGAGATAAAGATTATAAAAGTACAACCCGCGATGTAAAAAAATTAGTTGACGAATTAAAGAAAGCCAATGTACAAGGAATCATTATTGATTTAAGAAATAATGGGGGCGGGTCTCTGGAAGAAGCAATAAAACTAACAGGATTGTTTATTAAGAACGGTCCGGTTGTACAAATAAAAAAATCAAATGGAAGCATAGATGTTGAAGATGATCCTGATAACTCTATTGATTACAGCGGACCTCTTTTTGTTTTAGTAAATAGATTCAGCGCATCTGCATCGGAAATTTTTTCAGCTGCAATTCAGGATTACGGACGCGGTCTGATAATAGGAAGCAACACTTATGGCAAAGGTACTGTCCAAAATTTAATTGACTTAAACCGATTAATGCCAAGCGAAAGTAAAAAGCTTGGTCAGGTTAAATTAACAATAGCAAAGTTTTACAGAATCAATGGAGCTAGTACGCAACATCTAGGTGTTATTCCTGACATACAATTCCCATCTTTAATAGATGATAAGGAATACGGTGAAAGTACGGAATCCAGTTCACTTCCCTGGGACCAAATAGATTCTACTAAGTATGTTAGGTTTGGAGATATTCAAAAATATGTTCCTGAACTGCTCAAACTCCATCTTACCAGAATAAAAAATAACGATGCCGAATGGAGTGAATTTACAGATGAAGTAAAAGAATATAAGGAAGCACATGATAAAAAATACTTATCTTTAAATGAACAAGTAAGAAAGGAAGAGCAAAAAGAAATTGAACAGAAGAAATTCGAAAGAGAAAATGAACGACGAAAAAATCTTGGTTTAAAATTATTACAAAAAGGTGAAACTCCATCTGATAATAATGTGCCCAAAGATGATCCTGAACTCGATGAAACAGGGCATATCCTAGCTGATTATGTCAATCTAATTGGTTAATCATTTTAAAATTAAATGAAAAGGCCGGCGAGAATTCCGGCTTTTTTTTAGTTGGAAAGATGGTTCAACAATTTAACTTTAGCTAAGGGAAACATGGTCTCAAAAAAAGGAAAATCTAGATTTGTTTGGCAAAGGTAACAATCAAAATCTTTTCCATTATTGTATTTAATTTTTAATTCCTTTTCTATATACCAGGTCATACTAGGAAGATTAATCATCTTGGTAGATTGAAGATATCCGATATTTAAAACAAGATTAGATCTGTTATCTCTAAAATTTTCAATGGTTTCAAACTTATATACATTAAGCTGAGAATTTATATTATCAGGTACTAACAAACAACCACTTTTATCATATCTTTTCGATTTCCCCTTTTGCTTAATAGTCATATTTTCAAGTACGAAATGATAAATTACTTGTGCTTCATCAATAAGATTTTGTATTATAGGTAAAGCCCATTCAATCAATTCGTATACGTTATCTTTCTGTTCAGTTGATTGGTCAATTATTTCTACAAAATTGCACTTGTTGCTATTTCTTCTGGATATACCGTTAGGTAAAAGCAACTCAAAACATGATTTATTTGCTAATAATTCTTCTAATGTAGAATATAAATAAATTAATTCGGTTAAAGTGGGATATAATTTATTTTTATTGAATTCTCTTCGATATTCCTTCAAATTCGATAATATTTTATATTGACTTATTTCTATATCATCAGGACATGAAGTAAAAGTATTTAATGTTAGGGTTTTCATGTTAATTCATAAACTATATATATTAAAACAACAAAATACATACCACATTAAATAGTCATTAAAATCTTGAAAAATGTAACTATTACGTATTTTTAGTTTAAGTAAAATGGCAAAATTACCATGAACTATTGCAAATCAGAAGTTTAATTTTAAAAAAAAACTCTTTTCTTAAAATATTAAGAAAAGAGCTCAATATGTTACATTAATTTATTTAGAATATTAAATATCGAATTTTATTCCTTGGGCAAGCGGTAATTCTGTTCCGTAATTAATTGTATTTGTTTGTCTTCTCATATATGCTTTCCACGCATCGGAACCAGATTCTCTTCCGCCACCGGTTTCTTTCTCGCCTCCAAATGCACCTCCTATCTCTGCACCCGAAGTACCTATATTTACATTCGCAATTCCGCAATCAGAACCTTCAATAGATAAAAATTGTTCAGCTTCTCTCATATCTGTTGTAAATATAGATGAAGATAATCCTTGTACGACTCCATTATGAAGCTGAATAGCATTTTTTACATCTCCTTTATATCTTATCAAATATAAAATCGGTGCAAATGTTTCTTCTTGGACTATTTCATAATTATTTTCTGCTTCAACAATTGCCGGGTTCACATAACAATTGGATTCATAACCTTTACCTGATAAAACTTCTCCGCCATAAATTAATTTTCCTCCCTCTTTGTTAACCTTTTCTAAAGCCTTTGAGAACATTTCTACTGCATCTTTATCAATAAGAGGACCGACATGATTATTTTCATCCAAAGGATCGCCTATTTTTAATCCTTTATACGCTTTTACTAACGATTCTTTAACTTTATCAAAAATAGAATCATGAATAATTAATCTTCTGGTCGTAGTACATCTTTGACCGCATGTACCAACGGCGCCAAAAACAATCGCAGGCATCGCCATTTTTAGATCTGCGTTTTGCGTAAGAATAATAGCGTTGTTACCGCCTAATTCCAAAATTGAACGCCCGAACCTTTTTGAAATAACTTCTCCCGCATGTTTACCAACTTTAGTTGAACCCGTAAGAGAAATTAAGGGGATCCTTTTATCGTTTAATAATTTTTCACCAACAGTTGAACCGCGACCTATAATTAATGAAAATATACCTTCCGGTGAATTATTACTTTTTAAAACTTCTGCAATAATATTTTGAACAGCGATTGCAGATAAAGGTACTTTCGAAGAAGGCTTCCATAAATTTACATCTCCGCAAACTGCTGCCAGCATCGCATTCCAGGAATAAACAGCAACCGGGAAGTTAAATGCGGAAATAATTCCCACTACGCCGAGAGGATGGTATTGATCATACATTCTGTGATTCGGCCTTTCGGATGCCATTGTAAAACCATAAAGCTGCCTAGACTGACCGACTGAAAAATCGCAGATGTCAATCATTTCCTGAACTTCTCCTAATCCTTCCTGGAGTGATTTACCCATTTCATAAGAAACCAGCCTGCCAAGTTCAGGCTTATATTCCCTTAACTTAACTCCGATTTGACGAACAATTTCACCTCTCTTGGGTGCAGGTACTTTTCTCCAATATATAAATGACTCATCAGCTGTTTCAATAATTTTATTATAATCTTTTTCGGAAGCTTGATAAACAGAAGCAATAAATTTCCCGTCAGTCGGAGAATAAATTTTTAATTCACCTTGATCGGTTGTTTCGTTCCATTTAGTTCCGGTACTTGAACCGAAATTTTTTTCTTTTATCCCTAGCTTTTTAAGAAATTCCATTCTCACTCCTAACATTTAAGAATTGATTTTATTTAAAATTGATTTAATACTTATTGTCCTCATTTTATCTTCTATATCAACCTGAACCTGGGCAAAAAGATCCAAGAAAAAATCATTAAGTTTTATGGATTCATTAGTAATCTCATCATTTTGGCGAGAAACATTCAGATGGAAAGCTTTTCGATCTTCTATTGAACAATAAATTTCCTGTAGGTGAATTTCTTCCGGCTTCTTTTTTATTAAAAAACCTCCGGTGGGTCCATAAATGCTTTCAACAATTTCATTTTTAACCAGTAAAGATAATATTTTTCTAAGTTTGGAAGCGTTAATACCTAAATGTTCAGATATTTC
>JBJKQE010000243.1:0-2934 GCA_046705645.1 Ignavibacteriaceae bacterium
CGGGTAAGCGTTTTCATAAGGAATATAAATTGAAGCAGTCTCATCCATATTATAATTAAAATCATTTGCTCTTTTTTCCGGACAAACTTTTACACATTCCCCGCATGATGTACACTGATTATTTATAAATCTGGGATTTAATTTTATATCAACTTTATATTTACCCCTTTCGCCGGACACATTTGAGACTTCAGCTAAAGTGAATAAATTAATTAATGGATTCGTACGCAGTCTTCGAATATTAATTTCCAATCCGCAGCTTGGAGGACATAATTTGGGAAAATACTTATTGAATTGGGTTACTTTTCCCCCGATGTACGGATTTTTATCAATTAAAATTACATCTATTCCTGTTTCCGCTGCCTCTACTGCTGCAGTAATCCCTGCAATGCCGGCACCTACAACTAAAAGTTTTGCTTTTTTTTCTATCTTATTTGACGGATTAAAATTATCAATCATCATTAACTTCCTATTTTGATTTATTCATAATAACTAACTATTGACTTGACTACTTTTATATTCTTTACACCATCCAATTTTGATAAGACTGTTCTAATGTCACTTTCCCACATTCTTGCACCAACTTTCGGGCAATTTCCCGTTACAGTTAATAAACCCGTTTCAGCATCGGCATCGATTTCAACTTCGTCGCCTTTTGTCCGGGGTGATTGCTGCAAATGAACATTCGCCTTTGCTGCAAAATGTAAATTATTTAATGTTTTAATTGTATTTTTATTTGATTGGAAATCTTCATGCGAAGATATTTCTACTAACAACTTTGTGGCTAGATCAATATTTATTTTTTCCAAATTAAAAACTAAGTCATAAAAAGAAGGCTCTTTCCAATTAACCCCGTACAAGAATTGAGACCATTTCTGTCTTCTTTCATCGATTACCTTAATATATGATGAAACTTCTTCCCTTTTCTTCCCTTCTTCATTCATTAATGTTTGAATTCTGTATTCTGTTGGCGAGGTTAATAATACTCGTAATACGAAGGGAATTCGATTTAATAAAAATTGCGCTAAATGACCATGATAAATTATACTTCCGTCTATCGCAAAATCCAATAAAGCTGTTTGAAAACAAGATAGATAATGCTTTTTCCGGTCGCTCATTTTATCCCAAAAAGTTGGTGATTTATCTATAAATGTTAAATCGCCTAAACCTGTTTCCCTAATTCCGTATTTCTCAGCAGCTTTAATTACATCCTCTCTTGTTACAACCTTACAATTAAGTTTTTCCGAAACTTTTTTTGCAAGTGTTTCAGTTGCGCTTAAGGAACCTCTTGAAATTGTTATAATATTCATAGGAACTCCCTTCTCTATCTCGCTTCCTGGTTAATTTCCATATCTGTTTTATCTATTTTTATTTCAGATATAATTATTGGCTTAATCCTATGGAGAAATGTGTGTGAAAATTTATCCAATAACTCAAATTCATCTCGAGAGAATTGCAATCTGATATCATCTAATAACTGTAAACGAATTGTTTCAATTTTTTCATTTAATTGATTTGAACTAATCGCTGAATCCGATTCACTCCATGCTTCGAAAACTGCAGCTTCGCCAGATATAATTTTCTCAGCTTCGGGTAATTCCAAGGCAGTCTCCTTTTTTTGTTCATTTAAATAATTTTTTAATCCTTCTATATCTATTAATTCTATATCCTTGGAAAGTCCGGAATTATTAATATCATGCGGGACAGCCATATCTATTAAAAGTTTTGGAAGCTTAACTTTTGAATAAATTTTATTTATCATTTCAGAACTTATTATATATCCCGGAGCACCGGTGCAGCTAAATATACACTTTGAACTGATTACAGGTTCTTCTATATAATCCAGGCCAAAGGCAACACCATTATATTTTTCTGCTAATTCTTCCGCCTTATGAAGGGTTCTGTTAACAAAAATAAGATGAGAAAATCCCGATTTATTCAATTTTTCTGCAATAATTTTTGTATTCTGATTTACACCGACTATAGTTATAATATCTTCTCTTCTCAACCTATCCTTTATTATTTTAAAGGCCACACCGCTTAAAGATTGATTGCAAGTTCCAATACCTGTTTTATTCCTCACCGTTTTACCCGTTCGAAATGCAGCATGAAACAATTTATGAAGAATTTTATCAGCCGTTTTTTCGGCACAAGCAATACTGTAAGCATTTTTAATTTGCCCCTGTATTTGATATTCTCCCATAAGCATCGAGTCCAAACCGGCAACAACTCTGAATAAATGTTTTACTGCTTCAATTCCATTATATCTATAAAAACTATTTTGGTTTAGAGGGGCATTTATAATCCCATTTATACAATAATAGCCGTTAATAATTTGAAAAGGATCTAATCCCGGATTAACTACTAAATAAAATTCCAAACGATTGCAAGTTGAGATTATTACTGTTCCTTCTACTTTCTGTATTGATTTAAAGTAGTCCAATGCCTTATGCAATTCTTTTTTATTAATTTGAAATTTCTCACGATCGGAAACCGTCGATGTTTTGTGACTTATTCCAATTACAACAATTTTCGAAATTTCAGTATTCATATTTTTTTTCAGCGCATCCAAAGTATTCACTTGCCTTATTATACAAAAGATTGCCGCCGCCTAAATAAGAAATGTTTTTATATCCGTGATTCATGAATATTCTAGCTGCTTCATAAGACCTGGTACCCTTTTCACAGACAAACATAATAGGCTGGGTTAAATCGAATTTATTTAAACTTCGGCGAATATCGGATAATGGAATTCTTAAAGATTTTTCCGGAAATACTAAAGCTTCCACTTCATCAGGTTCTCTTACATCAATAAATATTCCTTCAAAAAGGTTAAGGTCTAAAGGATTGTAATTTTTTATATTGTCCTGCTCCTGGTTTATTGCCATATATCCAAGATAATTTAACGGCGAAATCGGCGAGGAATGAGCCGGG
>JBJKQE010000244.1:0-33906 GCA_046705645.1 Ignavibacteriaceae bacterium
CGTAAACAGCTGCAGCTAATCCGGCAGGCCCTGCACCGATAATTACTACATCATAAAGTTCTTCAGCGGCAGTAGATTTAAGTCCGATCTTACCAGCCAGATCAGCTTCCGCAGGGCATTTTAACAATGCCCCATCTTCAAATATGACAGCAGGTAATTCTGTGAGATCTAATTTATGAAAATCAATTAATTCCGAAGCTTCCTTATTTAATTCTACATCAAACCATTTATATGGAATTAGATTTCCGGTTAAAAAGTCTTTTATTCTATGTGAAGCCGGAGACCATTGATAACCTATGATTATTATTCCTTCAAAATCCGGTATAAAGCTATTCTGCCAATCATCAAGGAGATCATTAATTACCGGATAAAGTTTTTCTTCAGGCGGGTTCCAGGGTTTTAGCAGATAATAATCCAATTTCAAATTATTAATGGCTTTAATTGCTGCATCAATATCCGAATAAGCCGTTAGCAATACTTTTTTAGCATCGGGAAAAACCTCCATTGCTTTTTCCAGAAAAGCGGTCCCTTCCATTTCAGGCATACGCTGGTCGGAAATAAAAAGTGCTGCAGTTTCGTTTTTTAATTTTAATTCTTTAACTGCTTCCAATGCTTCTACCGCTGAATCGGCAGCTAAGATTTTATATTCCTCACGGTATTTATTCCGAACATCCCGCTGAATTGCTCTTAGCACCTGTATGTCATCGTCAATAATTATTATGAACGGAAGCTTCATCTTTCTTTTCTCCGTTTAATTAATGTTGGGAAACCGGTAAAGTGATAATAAATTCTGTTCTGCCGGGTTTAGAATTTACTTTGATTTCTCCGTTATGTTTGTTAATTACATTCTGAACTATATCAAGTCCTATACCTGTTCCTTCTCCGACTTTTTTTGTTGTGAAAAAGGGATCAAATATACGCGTTAAAATTTCTTTTGGGATACCAGGCCCGTTATCTGTAATCTGAACAGTCAAATTATTTTTATTGCATTCCGTCTGAATTACAATTTCGCCATTTTGAGCAACGGCATAAATCGCATTGTCTATAATATTTGTCCAAACCTGGTTTAATTCTCCGATATAAACTTCAACTTCAGGTAAATCATTACAGTATTCTTTCTTAACTTTAATATTTTTATCACGTATTTTATATCCTAGAAGAATAAGAGTATCATCAATGTCTTTATGTATGTCCGTCTTATAAAGATCACCTGATCTATCCATATGGACGTGAGATTTAATAGCGCCAACAAGCATTGAAATACGTCCTGAAGCATCATAAAGATCTTTTATTATCAATTCGGAGCTTACTAAATTTTCAAGCCAGTTAAGAATACTTTGGAATGCTTCATTGCCGACATTTTTATAAATTAATTCAAAATCAACAATTGAAAAGCCCGCCTCGGTAAATGTTTCCGCTTTTTCATTCCGATCATTGATATCCTTTTCACTAAGCCATTCATTTAAATCATCTTCTTTCTGCATGCGCTGAAGAGGAGTAATTTTAATTTTTGCAGAAGGATTATTTCTTATTTTCTCCGACATTTTCCTTATATCCTTGATAAGGTCTGAGGAAATACTATGTTTCATCAGTTCTTCAGTCAATGCAATATTAAGTTTTAATCTCTTATCCAGTTCTTCGGATATTCTGTTAATTGCCGCAGCGGGATTATTCATTTCATGAGCAATTCCGGCCGCAAGCTTACCAAGGGCACTTACCTTTTCCTGCTGCATCTGGGTAGTTGCAAAAATTCGTGCCCTTTCCGTCATATAACCTATAAGACGCTGAATAAAGTCGGGATTAATCTGTTCAAGTTCGTGAAAATATTTTTTGTGGAGCATTAGCAAACGAACCTTGCCCGCAGCATAAGAGTTTCCCGCAGTGGTCTGCATTCTTGAATAAGGTAAAAGCCCAGTAACACCACCGCTAATTTCATTATTCTCAAAACTGAAATAGTAAACCAGCTTGCCTTTTATATCCTTGTAGTGATTAATTTTCCCTTCCAACAATATCGCCATAGTATCTATGGGATCTCCTGTTTTATAAATTAAATCTCCGTCTTTATATTCTGCATATTCTGAATGGGCTAAAATCCAATCGAGATGGTCATCAGGAAGATCATGAAGAGCAATATTATTTTTTAATTCTTCAATTGTCACAACTTGATTCATATAGGCACCTAGTTGAGTTAAATTTTTATAGCTAATTATTAAAAGTATTTTATATTCTATTACTAAACATGAAAGGAAAGAATGTTCCGCTGACAATGTGTATTGTAATATAAGATTTAATTTATTAAAAAAACATTACTATACACCGGGACAAATGTTTAAATTTCAGGCGACTCAGTTTCTTTAGTTACCTTTTTTTATTTACTAACATTATTGAGTTCTAAGATAAAATAGTTATTTAAAAATGTTTTTAAAATTTTCTCCTCATTATTTAGATTTAAAATTTAATGCTGAACGGATTAAAAAATATAAAGTTTATTAAACATTGTCTTACCGAACTATGACACAACTTTCCTTTAGAAGATTTGACATCTTTTTAATTCTTTCATCCAACAGAATAAAAATTAACCTTAAATAAAACGCACCAGCCAAGTTGAGCGTTTCTTACCCGGGAGGAAAAATTTTGTTAAAGAGTGAAGCCTTCTCTCATTTTCTGAAAGAAGGCCTGGTTTTTTAGTTATACATCATGAAAAGTGTATTACTTTTTCATTTATTATTTTGAAGGTTGTAATTTACTGAGTAAGTCGATCATAGATGGAGAAATATCAGCGTGGTGATGTATCATTTTCCATTCTCCGCTCTTCAATTGATAGATATTGGTAACTCTTTGTTCGATATTGATCTGATGTCCGGCAAGTTTAAACCCGCCGGATTCAATACCCACTTCGTAAGCCATATCTCCCGCTACATGGATTAGCTGATCTTTCAATTCGACACTACCTTCAGCTGCAAGTCCGGCAACTTGTTCAAACGAATTCTTTACTGCCTTCCAGCCGACATCTCGTCCTCCGATCGGGTGCATAGCTGTTGCATTTTCATCGTGCGACCAAATATTTCCCATTTGATCCGCATTCCCCTTTGCCATGTTGGTCAAAGCATTATAGAACTGCTTTGATGCTTTACGGACATCATCTGCTGCTGCCATTAACTATTCTCCTTTCGTTTAAATTTACTTAATTGAGCCGTATCTTATTACGGTTCAGTGCAAAATAATATTTGATTACTGATAAATTCCGGCTTGATTGCCGCAATGATATACTTAACTTAAAGGCCACTTATAATCTCAGGCTTTTCAAATGAATTTATTTTTAAACTGTAGGTCTGATATTTTGATTTATTTGGAAAAAGTTTTTCGGATCATATTTATTCTTTAAAGCTACCAAACGATCGTACTTTTCTTCTCCAAATGCAGCTTTAATCTGATCTTCTTTAATATCTGCTAAGAAGTTAAAATACAATTGTCCTGTTGCATACGGCTGAATAGATTTGGAAAATGATCTTACCCAGTTAATATGTTTGTTTTCATCTTCTCCAGCCTGCCACAGTCCAACCATGTTAATAACAAATCTTGTATCTCGATGAGCAAATGCCATATCATTTTTCATCCCCCGTTTTACAGCGCCTTCCCAATGATGAATATGTATAGCAGAAAAAGGAGAAAGCGATTTCATTTTTGAAATATTTTCAAGCATTATTTCAATTGCGGAATCATTTATATCAAGAAGATGTTGAGTTTTCCAATACGAATGAATCCCCTTAGGTGCGCTGGGATCAAACATGCCCTGTAAGGCCGTATAAGGAATCGGCCCGAGATGATCTATTGGTGCGGAAGAGAAGTCACGCATTGGTTTTACAATTTTATCTCCATCTTTTAAAGAACCGGTATAACATAAAGCTACACCTATCATTTGAGTACCTATAAGTTCTTTCGGAACGAATGGTTCAGGCGGTGCTGTAATAAAAGCAATCATTGTGGACAGCTCATCAGGAATATTCTTTGTCCATTCGCGGTAAAATTTAAGGAGATCTTTTGCCTTTGAAACAGGAAAGAATATGGCTCCTCCGAATACTTCGGGTCCAACTTTATGCAGCTGATATTCAAATGAAGTGACTACACCGAAATTTCCTCCGCCTCCTCTAATGCCCCAAAATAATTCTGCATTTTCTTTCGGACTGGCTTTGACTTTTTTCCCATCAGCAAGTACCATATTTACCGACAGAAGATTATCAACGGTTAACCCGTATTTACGTACGAGCCATCCGAATCCGCCTCCAAGAGTAAAACCGGAAATACCCGTAGTAGAAACCAAACCTCCTGTTGTTGCCAAACCGAATTCTTGTGTCTTTTTATCAAATTCACCCCATGTTAATCCGGCTTGTGCTTTAACTGTTTGAGCTTCAGCATCTATATCTATTTTCTTCATAGGTGATAAGTCAATAACTATTCCATCATCACAAGTACCTAAACCGGCAACATTGTGTCCGCTTCCCCGAATAGCCGTAGTCACCTCATTTTCTTGTGCAAACTTTACAGCTTCTACAACATCATTTTCATCAGCACATTGTAAAATTAAAAGCGGATATCTGTCAATCATTCCGTTCCATATTTTCCTGGCATCATCATAACCGGTATCATTTTTTCCAATCAGATTCCCTTTTATTTTCTGTTTAAATTTATTGACTATTTTTTCATTGATCATAAAATCCTCTAATAGTTTTTTTATTAATTGGCGTTGTTTTGAAAATGCAATAAAAGTTTAACTAATTTTATTACTGATCTTCAAAACAACTGCCGATTTTTATTAAATATTAATCGAAACGGACTTTAAGTATTTCACCTCCTCCGGGCGGTAGACCAAATCCCTTATTTGAAATATAAAGAGATCCGTCAGGCCCAAATGTCATTCCAGTAGGGAAAAACAAACCGGTTACAATTTCTTCCTGTGCACCCGAAGGACTTACCCTGATAACCTTTCCCGTAAAAGGTGTCGGATCGCCGGCTGCAGTAGTCATTTCGAGAACATACATTCTGTCTCTATGATCAAAAGCAATTCCAAGCACAGTTGTAAAACCAGCTTCATCTTTTTTTATGTGGCCGCTCGGAGTTACTTTATAAATACCCGAGCTTCCGGGATTTACAGGGAATGTGTTAAGATTACCAATATAAAAATTTCCATGATAAGCTAAAGCAGTCGGAACTATATGGCCTTGTGAAGCGGAAACATCAACAACTCTGCTAATGCGGCCATGTAAATTTACTTTTACAAGTTCACCATGATTTGGCTCTACCGCATAAAGGTCGCCTCGCAAACTTATCATGCTGTACCATGTTCCATCCGGTTCAAAATCATCTTCTTCAGGTTTTGCTACAGGGTGAGTTCTTTGATATTCGCTTAGATTTGCTATAGCTGTTGTAGTGCCGTTATGATTTACACGAAAAATTACATTGTCTGTTCCGGTTAATCCGTGAGAACAACCTGCACCGGCTTCTATTCCATAAAGATGACCGTCAATAAATGCAATATCTGCTACCCCGCTTACCAATCCGCCGGATTGCGGACTTGTTTGGCTCGATGGAAGATTATCTACTACAGTTGTACGGACTCCATTCATGCTTATTTTAGAAATTCGGGAAGTATAACCGCCTTTATATGGTCCAATTGGGGGTATAACTTGATCGCATTGACCTATTGTGGAATCTGTTCCGCCTGTACCGCCTTCAGCAATATATAGAAAACCATCAGGCCCGAACTTTAGTCCTCTTGGATTATTTAGTCCGGTTACAAAAACCGTAGGAGTACCTACTTTTGTTTTAGACTTTTTATCAATTGTTTGTAGATTCTTTAAAGATGTATCGGTAAGTGAATCTGTTTTATCATTACATGATATAAATAAAAATAAAGATAAAACAGATATGATTATACCTATAATATACCTTCTCTCCATTGTCTCTCCTTTTAAAAATTATTAGATAAATCATTTAAATTAGAACAGGAAAATTCAATCACTGTATACCTTATGTGATTAGCTGGTATTCATAAGTACCTCCTGATAACAAATCGTTATCAAAAAAGTTAAATTACAGTAATAAGAGTATTTTTGAATTAAGGATAATAACCCGCATAGTATTAGAAATTGAAACAGAAATAATACATTTAGATTTGCTTGCACTCCTAAGGACCGGAGATGAAATAGAAATGAGAGGGGTATCTTAGTTAAGGATAAAGCCCTTCCTTAAGCTGTTTTAGCTAATAGTATTTTTTTAATTTAATTGGTTCTTAATTTGAATTTTTCCGCTGATGAATATTATTGCTTTTTACTTATAAAAGCAACATGATTTAATACATTCTGAATAATTTTATTTATTGCATAGATAAATAATTAAAGATATAAAAGAATTATTTACCTTATTTATAATGTATAATGACATTCATTTTATTGAGACACTTTACTTTAACATTTCTGTTGAGAAGATCTTTGGACGAAGGTCATTACCTAATAAAAAAAATATTTATTGATAAATTGTACTTAAAGAACTAAATTTTTGGAAGATGTTCCGAAACTATTCATTTATTTGGTTGGTCAAAAGCATAATTTTTATCTACGGTTTATGCCGAATAAAATTTTAATTCTAAAAATATTTATCTTTAGTTTATTTATAACAGGCGCTGTTAAGGCTCAGAAAGACAGTCTGAAGCCTGCCTCGCAGAATCCTTCCCCTATGGTTGAAAATAC
Source organism: Ignavibacteriaceae bacterium (assembly GCA_046705645.1). Classification (GTDB taxonomy): domain Bacteria; phylum Bacteroidota; class Ignavibacteria; order Ignavibacteriales; family Ignavibacteriaceae; genus FEN-1297. The sequence continues at coordinate 6,747 of JBJKQE010000244.1, forward strand.
CCGCACTCACCGGCGTATAGCAAAAAGAGATTATGAAGGTTTACGTTTTGACATTTCCGGTATCTTAAAAAAACAGGCAAGTGTATTTATACCGGAAAGTGATCTAAAAAACTCTGAATTTGATTTGCTAATACATTTTTTCAGTCCAAATTATATTGTTGAATATGCAGCTGAAAAATACAACGGCAGTATAATAGCCGCATGTGTTAATTTAGGTTCCGGATCTAAAGTATATTATAATGCCTTTTCCGATTCCGCACATTTTTACGATCTAATATCGTCAATAATAAAAAAAGCTGATTTGAAACTCGGACATAAAGTTAAAATAAAAAGAATTATTATAAGCGGATTTAGTGCCGGTTACGGTGCAGTCAAAAAATTATTATCATATAATTCTATCTATGATAAAATCAACTGTGTTCTTTTGCTGGACGGGATGCATGCAAGCTATATTCCGGAAAGAAAAGTTCTTTATGAAGGCGGCCATATTGATACAAGCGCATACTCGGTATTTATAAAGCTTGCAAAGGGTGCATGTATGAAAAATTCAACTAAAAAATTTTTATTCACTCATTCTGAAATTTTCCCCGGTACTTTTGTAAGTACCACGGAATCTGCCGACTTTCTTTGTTCTCTGCTAAGCTTAAAAATTAAACCGGTTCTTAAATGGGGCCCTTTAGGTATGCAGCAATTAAGCGTTGTTCATAAAAATCATTTCGAAATATTGGGTTTCGCAGGAAACACCGCACCCGATCATATCGATCATATTGAATCGCTTTATTTTTTTCTAAACAAGCTAATGAAGCTGTAAAGAATAATCATTCTTTGGCTGCTTACTAAGTTTTAAATTTAATGATTTATCAAAGGTTATAAGCTGAAACAAGGTCTATTAATTACTAATTTATTGAAATATAAAATCCAGCCCTACTAATAATTGAATATCTTCATTTGAATAATTAAAACCGGGAGTAAGAATAATAAAATAATGGTCATTAATTATTTTTTGTAATGGAAACGAAAATCCGAATGCAAAATCTTCATTAGCTCCCGATAATATAATTCCTCCGCTAACCATGGGATATATTCCGTCAAGGAAAAAAACACCGTTAATTTTCGAGAAATCACCGTAAATCGACAGTCCCAATAAAAGAGAGCTGGCATTTGACATATTAGAAAATGCCGTGTTCATTACAACGCCTAAGCTCTTTTTACTAAAATAGACGTTGAGATAATAAGATGACGCATCATTTAAAGGTTTCTCACCCTCAGGATTAATCGGCTTATAAAAAGCACCTCCCACATCAAAGATTTTAAGAAAACATGCACTTACATTAAAGGAATATTCATTATAGGAATTCGGATAATCGCTTAAGTTGCTGAAGGTATTTTGAATGTACCCCGCACCGATATCAAGCGCGATATTACTTTTCCGTACAAACATACCTTGTGCAAATATACTTGACTGAATATTCAAAAAAACGACAGCTAAAACAAAAAACTTCTTCACGTTTGAATTACCCCTACAATGTGAAATATTTGAATAAATAAAATTATCTAATTTATTTTTTAACTACAAAATTGAACGGAAAAAAAAACTATCTGAGAATTAAGTGATTAATTATAAGATGATTATAGAATGAAACATTAATATGAAATATTTTTTGCTGATTTCTACTTATATTCCTTTAATAAATTATACAGGTTTAATATGTGCGGACGTTTTGAAACAAAACCATCGCTTCAAACATTGGTAAGTTCGTTAAAAAAACATAATGTAGATCTTATAATAGAATTAGAATCCGAAGATAAAAAATCCGCTACTATTGCGCCGACTAATAAAATATTTTCAATTTCATACACAGATAATAATTACAAATTATCATTCTCTAATTGGGGTATAAAATTTTCTGCGGATTCTCCTTTGATTTTTAATTCACGAATAGAAACGATCAAAGAAAAGAGATATTGGATGAACTTATTTGATAAAAATCGTTTGTTAGTTCCAATGTCTGCTTTTTACGAATGGAAAAAGGAAGGGGCGAAGAAAATTCCTTATAGATTTTTCCTACCGGATGAAGATATATTTTTTGTTCCCGCACTTTTCGTTATAAATAAAGGAAAGGAAATTTCATCTTCCTTAATAACTACGACGCCTAACAAATTTATAAGAATGATTCACCATAGAATGCCGGTAATTTTGAAAATAAAAGACGGATTAAATTATCTTCTTGATGATGCAGATACAAACCTGACCAGGTGTATACCATATACAGGCAGAATGGAGATGGAACCGGCGGAAATTTAATTCATGACTTAGACGAAAATAATTGCAGATAAGACATAAGTATAAAAAACAGAGAAATACTATTTTATTTAATATAATAATATTCCTCCGTTTTAGTTTAATATTTAAAAATCCAACTTATTTAATGGGGCTTGCTTTATGAACCACTTCCATCAAATTATCGTTCCATTTTCCTTTAACATTTACTTCGGCCATTGCATGGAATGCCAAAGCTTCAATTAAGTTATGATCAAGGTAAAGATATGTTCCGGGCTGACGGAATTGATATAACGCAGCAACTGCTGTTCCTCCCGGAACCGGCCAGGTTTCAAAATTAGTCAGCGGTTTATTTGAAAAAGATCCTCCGACCCAGTAAAGATCTGCATGGCCGCCGATTAGATGTATCCTTGTATCTCTATTAGCACTGGAAGTAATGAACAAAACTTTATCACCAACATTTGCAGTTAGAGCGTTATCACCTGTTAAAGAACCGACCTTCCCGTTGAAAACTATTTGTGAAGGTGTGAGAGTTTTAATCGCATTCATTAAATCACCGAAACCGGCTGCAGGTGTCGGATATTGTTTATAATTTCCGTCCTTATCTTTTGTAAGATAGTAATCTTGTTCTGCTACATAGTAAGCTTTATCATAGTGCAGCGGATTTCCATTTTCGTCCCTCAAACCGCCTCTAGGCAAAACCATTATTGCACCATTCATTCCGGAAACTACATGCAGAGGAACCATTATTCCTCCAGGTGCACAATGATATACAAATACGCCGGGTTTTATTGCTTTAAACCGGAACGTTACCTTCTGCCCCGGTGCAACTTTGCTTATAGCTCCTCCTCCTAGAGCTCCTGTGGCAGCATGAAAATCAATATTGTGAACTAGAGTATTCGTAGATGGATTTACAATAGTAACCTGCACATAGTCATTTTGGTGTACAACAATTATAGGTCCCGGAACCGTACCGTCATAAGTTAATACCCAGGTAATAACACCGGGAGCAATTTCCATTTTCTTTTCCTGAACAACCAGCTTTACTTCAACTATTTTAGGTGTATCTTTATCTACTTGATTATATTCCGGGAGATTCGGCGGCGGAACTAAATTTTCTACAACATGTTTTAAATTATCAATATTTTCTTTCGGAGGCATGTCAAAAACCGAAGTTTTATTTTGATAATTGCTGCAGGCACTAAATAATACTGCTGATATTATTATTACTGCACCTATCAATATCTTATTTTTCATTTTCATGTTTAATCCCTTTCATAATTATTGTTTTCTATCTATTTCTCAATTCTAATTTTTCTATCAAAAATATTTATTACAAAATAAGATCGATGTTGATTCATTGTAATTGACTAAAGTCAGTTTTATGTACTTTCTCAATTGCAAGTAGCCCAAACTTTACCGATTCAATTAAATCCATTTATGGTTTGCATTTAACGAAATGCTTATTGCAATTAAAACGGATATTTTTATCCTTTTTTGACTTAAGTCAAGGTTCTCACGAGTACACCTCAATTATTTTTCAATTGTAAATAAAAATAAAATGGGAGATAGTGTTAATCTTTATAATTAATATTCTTTAATTAAAATCATGTTGAGGATAAATTAATGAAAAAATATTGGATACCGTTCGGATTAGTTATTATAATTTCTTTTGCGGTTCTTGGCTGGGTAGGAACAAGAATATATCAACAGGCCCCTCCTATTCCGCAAAAAGTAATTACTTCTAATGGAAAACTCATTTTTACCAAAGATGATATTGAAAAAGGACAAAATATCTGGCAGGAAATGGGAGGAATGGAAGTCGGCTCGGTTTGGGGCCACGGAAGTTATGTTGCACCCGATTGGACGGCAGACTGGCTGCACTGGGAAGCTGTTTTTGTTTTAAATATATGGTCTGACTCGAATTTTCATTCTCAATATTCAAATCTTAAAAATGATGACCAGGCTTTCCTTAAAGCCAGACTAACCAAAATGTACCGGACAAATACCTATAATAATAAAACCGGGATTATTACAATTAACAGCGTTAGAGCCGAAGCAATTCAAAATAATTTTCTTCATTACTGCGATGTATTCATTAACGGCAGGAATGCATATGCTATTAGAAAAAATACACTTACCGATTCGGTACGCGTTAAAAAGTTATCGGCCTTTTTCTTCTGGACATCATGGGCTGCATCCACAGACAGACCTGATGAAGATATCACTTATACAAGTAATTGGCCGCACGAAGAGCTTGTCGGAAATCATCCTACTGGTGATTCAATTATTTGGACGGGAGTTAGTATTATTCTACTGTTAGCCGGTATCGGCGGTATGGCCTGGTTTTATGCCGGAAGGAAAAAGGAAGAAGAATTCAGCGATGTCCCCCCGGACGATCCGCTGCTTAATGCGAAAGCTACTCCTTCTCAAACGGCAGTGATAAAATATTTTTGGGTTGTCATCGGGTTGTTCATTTTACAGATTATAATGGGTGTCATTACTGCTCATTACGGAGTTGAGGGAAATAAATTTTACGGTATCCCTCTTGCAAAAGTATTCCCGTATTCAATTACCAGGACGTGGCACTTACAGCTTGGAATTTTCTGGATTGCAACTGCCTGGCTTGCTGCAGGTCTGTATATCGGCCCCGCAATAAGCGGAGTTGAACCCAAAGGACAGAGACTCGGTGTAAACATTTTATTCGGCGCACTGCTTGTTGTTGTTTTAGGTTCCATGTTCGGAGAATGGTTAAGTGTTATGAATCTTCTTCCTTCTAAATTTTGGTTCCTTTTAGGTCATAGCGGATATGAATATATTGATCTAGGAAGGCTGTTCCAAATTGCACTTCTTGCCGGATTATTTCTCTGGCTGTTTTTAATGTATAGATCAATTAAACCGGCTCTTCTTAAAAAAGATGAACAAAAACCCATACTAACGTTATTTCTAATTTCTACAATTGCAATTGCCGGCTTTTATGCGGCAGCCTTAATGTACGGTAAACATACTAACCTTGCTATAGCAGAATACTGGAGATGGTGGGTGGTTCATCTTTGGGTTGAAGGTTTCTTTGAAGTTTTTGCAACCGTGGTAATATCATTTTTGTTTGCAAGATTAAAATTACTAAGTTTAAAAACCGCCGGACAGGCAACTATACTTGCGTCAACTATTTTTCTCTCAGGCGGAATTATCGGGACTCTTCATCACTTATATTTTTCAGGTACACCGATTTATGTACTGGCTCTCGGTTCGGCATTCAGCGCTCTCGAAGTTGTACCACTTCTGTTTGTAGGTTACGAAGCCTGGGGTAACATTAGAATGTCTAGATCCAAAGAGTGGGTTAAAAAATATAAATGGCCCATTAACTTTTTCGTTGCTGTTGCTTTTTGGAATATGGTCGGTGCCGGTCTTTTCGGTTTTATGATAAATCCGCCTATTGCCTTGTATTATATGCAGGGTCTTAATACAACACCTGTCCATGGGCATGCCGCTTTGTTTGGTGTATACGGTATGTTGGGCATCGGGCTAATGTTATTTAGTTTGCGCGCACTTAGGCCGGATATTCAATGGAATGAAAAACCATTAAGATTTTCATTCTGGGCTATTAACTTCGGCTTGTTTGCAATGGTTACTTTTAGTCTTTTGCCTGTTGGATTAATGCAGACCTGGGCATCTGTTAAGTACGGCTACTGGTATGCAAGAAGTGCTGAATTCCTTCAAACTCCTGTCATGCAGACCATACGCTGGACAAGAGCATTCGGTGACTCAATTTTCGCAATTGGTGCAATAGCCCTGGTATATTTCATATTTAAACTTTCAATAAAATTTCTTAAGAAAAGTACAATATAATTTTATAATCTTTCTTAAAGTCGTTTAACAAAAAAGCTGTATTTACTGCAGCTTTTTTATTTCTATATTAAACTACCCACTGTTCAAATTTAAAATTAAAACGATTGAAACTGAACACCGAGAGCATTTTACAACTATGATATTGTCATTCAAAGGGGTTCTTCGAACGTTAAAGGAATCTTATCTTTTATACCTAAAAGTTTTCCCACTCTTGCCTACCGACAGGCCGGCCAGTCGAAATAGCATTTCTACAACAGACTCTATAAACGTTAGGAAGGCACCTACTTGGTCCGTATCATCCCGGTTCTAAAATTAAGCAGTAAGAATTGATCTGAGGAATATTCGATTTGACATGCACGGCAGCTTATGCATTTATTTGTTATCCGGTAGAATATTAAAACCTTTCCCCTTTAGCTTCGCGGTACTGACTGCCGACTGCTCTAATCCTCCCCCACATTGCATAAAAAAATAAAATTATCGCTGCAACTTGAAAAATAGAAAATACGGTTATTCCTATTTCAAATACATCAGCGAAAAAATAAGAGCTTATAATTTGGAATATGAACCTTAGTGAAGTTGAGATAGTCATTGTCCAATAAGTAAAAAGAATAAGGGAAGGTTTATATTTTTTGTCACTCTTTTCTGCGCGCGGGAAAAACCACAATGCAATACCCATTATCATCATCATAACAGAACCAACGAGAATGATATGAGTATGGGCGGAAATTAATTGAGGTAAAACACCTGTTTTTAATAAGTGTTTATCGACTGACATAAAAATGCCGGTTATAATTCCGGCAATTAAAAAGATTATTGAGGTTTTTATAAAGTACCTTACCGTACTAAACATAATTTTTCCTATCTAAAGCCCAAGTTCTTTAACCGCTTAAACTTTGCAAGCTGGGCAATATTGCTGCCTCCAGAACATGAACATACTATCGGTATATTTTCATCCGCTGATCAGTAATTTTTCGTTTCCATAATTTCATTTTACTATGTTTAATCTTAAGTAAGATTAATCTCTATTTTCTAATATGTATCTAGTTCATAATTTTTAATGAGTTAAAACTAAAGGATTAAAGGTTTGATTGCCTTGACTTAAGTCAGTATTCTATATTTTATTCGGCGAGTTTTTTAAGGCGTGTATAATTAGTAATTATAATTGTTTTCCCCCTTACTTTAATTATTTCTTCATCCTGCAGCTTTTTAAAAGTCCTCGAAAGTGTTTCCGTAATTGTGCCTATATACGCAGCTATTGTTCTTTTTGGAACATTTAACCTGATAAAAGGTTCTTCCAATTTATCCGTTTTATTGTTCTTAATTTCTTTTAATAAATATGCGGATAATCTGTTGATAACTTCTTTTGATGAAAAGTTTTCTATTTTATGAGTCATTTCCTTTAGCCGTTTAGCAAAACCGCTGAACATTTTTAAACTAATTTCAGGATCATCTTTTATTAACTGTAGAAATTCACTCTTTGGAATAAATATCAGAATACTTTCTTCCAGAGTTTGAGCCGTCGCCGGATAATTACCTCCTTCAAATAAAGGAACATCGGCAAAAACATTTACAGGTTCTACTATATGAAGTACCGATTCCTTTCCGTCTTTACTATTCTTAAATACCTTAACCAATCCTTTCAACAGGATATAAAAACCGTTATATAAATCATTATCATAAAAAAGGAAATCATTTTTTTTATACTTTAAAGTTTTGGAAATCGATGTAATTTTCGTGAGTTGTCCCATATTCATTTCCGAGAACAACGGTATATTTCTTAAAGTTCCTTTTTTATATTCGGTTTTAGTCAGCATTTTAAGCTCAGATTAGAAAATCATTCTTTTAACTTTTAAAATAAATTAAACAAATTTTTCAATTAATTATAATAAAAGATAGGATTGTTTTCTGTTAGATAATAGATATTATAATTATTAATTAAAGACAATTGTGAATTCACTTCCGACCCCCAAATTCGAATCAACCGAAATATCGGCTTTATTTAATAAGCAATAATAGTAAGTTAAACTTAATCCCAAACCGTTTCCTTCATACCTCCTTGTGTAGCCCTGTTCCTCCTGTGTAAATGGTAAAAAAAGATTATCCAGGTATTTTTTTGAAATACCTCTTCCAGAATCTTTTATTCTTATTCTCAGTTTGCCGTCCTTATCTTCAATTATTATGGTTACTTCACCTTTATCCGTATATTTAATTGCATTGTCTATCAAGTTTTCAAATATGCTACGGACTGAATACTCATCTAATATCCATTTACAATTTTTCGTTTTTACTTCTTTAGTTAATTTTATACTTTTTTTGTCAGCTTCCGGTTTAAAGTCTCGTATTAAATTATCAATTATTTCTTTTTCAATATCCAGTTCTTTTGCGCTTTGGTTATATGTTCCGGTTTTAACATCCGCAAAATTTATAATTAGATCTATTGTACGGATAAGCCTTTTTGTAGCGCTTTTTACCGAATTTACAATTTCGGTCATAGCCCCATTCCCCTTCCCTTCGAGTTCATAATTAAGAAAATCATAATTATTCTGAATAATATTTACGGGTGTTCTTATTTCATGAGATATTAGAGAAAGGAACTCCGATTTAATCCGGCTTAATTTTTCCACCTCTTTTTTTGAATTTAACAATTCCATTTCCACAATTTTCCTCTTTTCCAGTTCTTCTAATAAATCTTTTGTTTTTTTCTTTACTTCTTTCTTCAGCATTTTATTTAATAAGAATACTATCCCGGCGATGACAGCCAATAACAGCAATATTGCAGTTGCCCAGATAAAATAATTTTTATACCTAAAAGTATTTTCATCATACATGAACCACTTTTTATATATTGCATAGTACATGCCGTTCTTTTTAAGTATAATTACTGCGGCATTTATTTCAGATAAAAGCTTTTTATCATTTTTTCGAACTGCAAAACCGTATTCCCTAGGCACAATTTGAATAGATCTTGAATAAATATTGTGCAGTTTATCTTTTTTTATGTCTAGCTCTCCGGCATAATTATTTACAATTGCCGCATCATAGATGCCTTCGTTTACAAGTTTAAGTGCGTCCGTCTCGCCCGGGACTTCTATTACTTTTATATGGGGTAAATTGTATTTAATATATTCATCGATAAAACCTTCTTTCTCAACCGCTACACTTTTGTTCCTCAAATCATTCATACTCTTTATGTCATTTTCATCTTTACGAATAAATAATTCATCATAAGTCATTAAGAAAGGTTCGCAAAAATCCACATTTGCCGAACGCTGTTTTGAAAAATAAAGACTTGTCAAATCGTACTTTTCCCCAGCACGCAGCGAATCCATTATATTATTCCACGGTTTCAATTCTATTTTTATTTTTAATCCGGTTTGCTTGCTTATACTTTTTAACAAATCGATAGTAAAACCGTCGGGTTTCAAATTTTTATCCAGGTATTCATAAGGGAAAAAATCCGAATTTCCCCCGTACTGTATAATCTTTTTTGTTGAGTCAATTTTTTGCGGGAAAGTTTTTGAAGAGATTAATAGCATTAAAACTGCAATAATTAAAGTTTTCCGAATCATTGGGTACCTCTATTTATTGTCTCCCGCAAGAAATTATTTCGGCAAATCATTTTTCTAATAAAATTTTGAGATATAAATTATTAAATAATTTCTTAATAGAAATTTTCTAATAATTTATTAATTTATTTAAACCTAAAAATTTTGAATTATTATATCAAGCGCATATTATTTTTTATGTTTGGCAACTTCATTTTTTAGATTAATTCAAAAATAGGATTTGGACATATGATCCATTTCATGTCAAAAAGTATTTGTTCAGCAATACCCGATTATTCCAATACAGCGGAAATTATTTTGGGGAAACAAATATTACGGTAAAATATTGATAAATAAATCGTTGTTGAATATGCTAATTTATTTTGCCGGAAGGTTGTAAGTAGTACAGCAATATTTATTTTTTGAATGCGTTACTTGGAAGAGTACTTGTAATTTTATTGAGCCTTGGTTATTCAAGGCTCAACTTTAAATATAATTAAGAACAACCTTTATCTATAATTAAAATCCTATCCAATCTATCAATTATTTTTAGGCGGCATTTCAAATATTGAACTTTCAACCGGAACATTCGCGGAAATGTTTGAATATTTTATTTCTTCATCCCTTTCGTAATCTGCTACATGTAAATCATCCGGGAAAAGAACTCCGTTTACATTAGCATAATGCAGATAATCTGTTTGAATTTGTAAATTACCGAGCAGAGTTTTATCAAAACGGATTTCACGTAAGAGAAGACCTGTCCTTGTACTGAAATAAAATTTATATCTTCTGATTTTTGAAGAAGTACCTTCGACAACATATACCGTATCGTTATTCAAAACCTTTACATCCGTAAATTTTAAATTGGAATAGTTTTTTAAGAAATCAAGTGGCGAATAAAGATCCGCATCAAGTTTTAAATCTTGTATATCCGGCTGATCTATTTGTCTCACTCCGAACTGACTTTTTTCCCACCCGGTTTCGCCGTTATAACCTCTTTCAAATGTTCCGAAATGCGATTCGGATGAAGAGAAGTAATAATCCGGCGCTTTTTTATAAATAGTTAATTGAAAATTTCTTCCATTTCCGGCAGAAACCGTACCTTCTAATTTTAAAGAGGTTATTTTTTCAAATGCATCTTTCCCGCCTATTGCTTGCTGAAATTTTGCAACAATTTCTTCCGCAGTATTTAAACGGTTCGGGACATTAATCAAGTTATCACTATCTTCATTATTCTTTTCATACTTCATCATGGCTGCAGTCATAACAGCGGGAATGGTTTTAGGAGTAGCATTTCCTCTATGACATGTATAGCAAGTTACCATCTGCTTGCCGTCAAAATCGTTTTTGTTTATATACTCCATCATCTGAATCATCTTACGAGCTTTTCTTTTTTCCGGCTTCTTGTCGCTGTCATTATGTCCACGCACATGGCAGTTTGAGCATTCAAATCCAAGCGATGCTTCAAAGTAATGCATTGTAGGCAGCAGCTGATATGCGGGCATTCCTTTAAGTACTTTTATATTTTTAAAAACTTCATCGGTCGTCTTTTCTTTTCCGCTTTTAGGATCTTTTGTCTTATTATCTGATTTTGAATCCTTTGCAGTCCATCCGGCTGAAATTATTATTAATAAAATACCGGAAATAAATAAGAATAATCGATTTAAGATTTTACTGCTGGGCATTAAGCTACCTCATTATAGTTTAAGATTAGAAATTATTTGATTATAAATAGTTTGTCCGCTATTCAATTGAGTGACTAAAGTAAAATTAGAATACTAATGCTATTTATGCAATTCGGATTAAATTTATCGTGATTTTATCCACACCAAAATTAATTTAGATTCATAATTGTTGTGGCTTTATCAGTTGTAAATTTTAATCAGCATATTAAAAATTAAAAGCATAATTCCCTACTTTAAAATGACAATTGTTTAATTTGCATAAAAATCTTTCAGAATATGTTCAATCTCATAACTTAATCCGATTATTTTCATTATTTTTTGCAAAAAATTAGGGATATAAATATGAATAAGCTTCATTTTCTTTTAATTCTTTTATTTGTTGCATCAGCTTTGTTATATGCACAAGCTGTAATTCCGCCGGATTCAGCCAAAAATTTTGTCGGGAAACAAGTTACTGTTACAGGAATTGTTGATCAGGTTCATTTAACCGATACCGGTACATATTTTCTTAATATGGGAGGCGATTTCCCCGATAATACTTTTACTGCAGTTATTTTTTCATCTGATTCATCCGCATTCGGAAATATAAAAAATTTTGAAGGCAAGAATGTTGCCATACAAGGAACAATAACAGATTATAAAGGAAATCCCGAGATTGTACTAAAGTCTAGCGATCAAATTAAATTAATTAAAATAAAATCTAAATAAGCAGTATGCTTTAGAACTTTTAAGTTTTATTTTAAAAATAAATAAACTATTTTATTCAAATATATCTTAATCTTGCTCTTATTCTTTATCTTACTCTTTTTTTAACTCGATAAAGTATAGATTATAATTAAGACGCCAGAGCCGAACCTCACTAAGGGCGGGATGATGATCATGCGTAAGATGACTCAAGAATACTCATTTATTTAAAACTATTTTCAAAGTGAATATAAATCCTGTATTGCTTTCTAATGAATTTACCAAACCGATTTTTATAAATAACAATTCAATTTTAAAAATATTTTTTAAACTATTATTGGAATCAATATGAAAAAGATGTTCAAATTCCCCATCATTTTTTTTCTATTTTTTTTAACAATAAAAATTAATGCACAAAGCAAAGCAGATAAAGAACCCGCAAAGGATTCTCTAAAGGATATTCCGTTAACCGGTTTAAACTTCAGAAGCATTGGACCGGCAATTACAGGAGGACGAGTAGTTGCTCTTGCGGTAAATCCGTTTAATCATAGTGAATATTTTATCGGATCCGGTCATGGCTCTTTGTGGAAAACGGCAGATAACGGAATTACTTTTAATCCTGTATTTAACCATGAGGGAGCTTATGCAATAGGTGCAATAGCGATTGATCCGACCAACCCTAATGTTGTCTGGGTTGGAACAGGCGAAAATGATAATCAGATGAATGTAATATATGGAGACGGAGTTTATAAAAGTGAGGACGGCGGTCAAACTTGGAAAGATATGGGAATTAAAAATTCTGAACAGATCGGAGGAATTGTTGTTGATCCGAAAAATCCCAATACTGTTTATGTTGCTGCTTACGGCTCATTAAGAAAAGCCGGCGGCGACAGAGGAATATTCAAAACAACAGACGGTGGGAAAACTTGGAAGAATGTTTTGTTCATCAGCAAGTACACAGGCTGCTATGAAATTCACATGGATCCAAGATATGATAATTTATTATATGCAGTCGCTCATCAGCGGATGAGAAAACTTTATACCGGTGTAAGCGGAGGACCGGAAAGCGGGATCTATCAAAGTACGGATGCTGGCGCTACCTGGAATAAAATGACGCAAGGTCTACCTTCAGGAGATGTAGGTAGAATTGGTTTAGCAATTTCACCGGTCAATCCGGATGTTTTATTTGCAATTGTTGAAGCAGAAAAAGACGGAGGAGTTTATAAAAGCACCGATAGAGGCGTGAGCTGGACAAAAGAAAGCAGTTATGTTTCTACCTATCCTTTTTATTTCCAGAAACTATTTTGCGATACAAAAGATATTAACCGATTGTACAGCATGGATGTTTTCATGAAAGTAAGTATCGATGGTGGAAAAACATGGAAGAATTTGGGTGAAAAAGATAAGCATGTCGATAACCACGTATTGTGGATTGATCCTTCCGATAATCAGCATATGATTGACGGATGCGACGGCGGTGTTTATGTAACTTACGACCAGGGAAAGCACTGGGGTTTCAAATCAAATATTCCAATTGCAGAAATTTACAAAGTTACAACCGATAACGATACTCCGTTCTATAATGTTTATGCCGGATCGCAGGACAATAACAGTTTTGGAGGTCCTTCAAGAACTATTAGTACAGGCGGCATAACAAACCGCGATTGGTTCTTTACAACCAGCGGTGACGGCTTTCAAACGCAGGTTGATTGGAAGAATCCCAATATTATTTATGCTGAATCTCAATATGCAGGACTGGTTCTATACGATAAAAAAAGCGGCGAACAGTTATATATAAGACCTTATGAATTCAACACAGATACTGCATACCGGTTTGATTGGGACGCTGCATTATTAATTTCAAAATTTGATAATAAAAGATTGTACCTTGGCGGGAACAAATTATTCCGTACAAATGATCGCGGCGATACATGGGAAGCAATAAGTCCAGATCTGACAAGAGGTGTACCTAAAGAAATGCAGAACTTAATGGATAGAAGCTGGAGTGTGGATGATTTAGCTCGGAAAGGAACAATGGCACAAATATCTACAATTGCAGAATCTCCTCTTGATGAAAATTTATTGTTTGTTGGATCAGGTGACGGACTTATTCATGTTACGACCGACGGAGGCAAATCATGGATTAAGTCCTCAACACCAGGTCTTCCGGAGTATGCAAGAATATCCCAGATAATCGCTTCACATTTCGATAAAAAGATTGCTTATGCCGCCTGCCAGAATTTTGTTGACGGCGATTATAAACCTTACTTATATAAAACTACTGACGGAGGACATTCATGGTTTCTATTTAACGGAAATCTTCCTCAAAAAGGAAGTACTTATACAATCGCCCAGGATGATGTTGATAAAAATTTATTATTTATCGGAACTCAGTTCGGAGTCTACTTTACAGTTGACGGCGGTAAAGATTGGATTCAATTGAAAAACGGAATTCCTACTGAATGTGTAATGGATCTGACAATTCAAAGAAGAGAACATGATTTGATTGTCTCAACTTTCGGGAGAGGAATTTATATTCTAGATGATTATACTCCGCTTAGATATTTGAAGGATAATATAAATAAAGAAGCCGTAATCTTTCCGATTAAAGATGCGCTAATGTATATTCAATCAACTCCTTTTGGTTTTAAAGGAATAGGATTCCAGGGCGCAAGTTTTTACTCGGCACCCAATCCCCCATTCGGCGCTGTATTTACTTACTATTTAAAAAATGATATTAAATCTATTAAAGAAAAAAGAAGATATAAAGAGAAGAAGGAGTTGAAGGAAAAAGAAGATATCAAATATCCTTCTTATCAAGAAATACTTGGTGAAAAAGAAGAACCGGAATCATATCTTTTATTTACGGTAACAGATGATCAGGGTAATGTTATTAGAAAATTAAAGGCCGAAGCTCATAAAGGTGTAAACAGAATTGTCTGGAATTTCCGGTATGCTCCGTTTACACCGGTCTCATTGAAAAAGCCCGACAATAGTATACCTTGGGAACAGCCGGATTTAGGTTACATGGTTGTACCTGGTAAATATAAAGTTTCACTATCGAAATTTGAAGATGGTAAATTTACTGAACTGGTAAAACCACAGGAGTTTGTCTGCAAGCTGCTGCATAACTCCACTCTGCCTGAACCTAATGAAGAAGAACTGAATAAGTTCAATAATGATGTCGCTAAACTTACCAGGGCAATGTCTGGAGCCGATGCATTTAGAAAATCTCTGGTTGATAAAATTGCTTATATGGAAAAAGCGGTTATCGAGGGTGCAAATGTTCCCGACGATACTTACGATTCAATAATTTCGATTAAAAAAGAACTTGATACTTTTAACAGAAGACTGAACGGCGATCCGCTGCTGGCTAATTATGAAGGCGCTGCCCCTACATCTCTAAAAGATAGAATTGATTTGATAACTTCATCACTTTGGACAACAATCTCTGCACCGACTACAACATTTATTCAATCATACAATGTTGCAGCCGAACAGTTCGGTGAATTATTAACCAGGCTTAAATCAATTGATAATGAAGTTAAGACGATTGAATCCAAGCTTGAAAAATACGGTGCACCTTATACACCGGGCAGGTTCCCGGTTTGGAAGAAGGGCATGCAGTAATCGGTTTAATAAAAATCCTCCCGGCTTATTCCGGGAGGATTTACAATTTTATTCATAACTTCTACTTTAATTAATTAGTTATGCAGAATAATTATTAACTGGGCGTTGAAGATATATTTCATATTACTGGACTGTATTTACAATAACAGTTAAATTTATTATAATCTAATGGTACTGGTTATACTATTTGATTGTTGAGATGAAAGCTTATCAATTTGTAAACTATAACGATCAGACGAATATAGAACACATAAAAAAGTATTCTAAGCAGCAGGCTGTCTTATGTTTTGATTTTGAAGACAGTATTAAACCTAATGATAAAAAATTTTATAGAAACTGCTTTAAAAATATTATTGTTAACATAATACCGAAAATTTCTTCAGTTGAAATAGGATTAAGATTTAATAGCGAGAGTTCAGAATTTACAAAGGACTTGGAAGCAATATCAAATAATTATATAAACTCAATTATATTGCCTAAAATAGAAACTGCCGAACAAATTCATAAAATCGGAGAACTCTTAGCAGGAAAAAATATTAATTACGACGAATTGGTTCCGACTATTGAAACTAAAAAAGCATTAATGAATATTGAATCAATTGTTGATTCGCTGCCTCCCAAAATAAAGAGATTAGGATTCGGTCATTCGGATTATAATTTAGATATCAATGCATTCCCTTTCTTTCATCAAAACAGTATTGAATATTGGAAATGGATAAAAAAAATTTATTCGGCGGTATCTAAAAGAGGATTAACAATTATTAATTCTCCCTACCTGGAACTGGACAATTATTCATTCTTTCAATCAATGCTGCAAAATCTTTATAATATTTTCGGATCCGAAGTCGGACAAACCGCATTAACAACAGGGCAATCCGAGATAATTAAGAATTTCAACCCGGATAATGACAGTATTAATTTTAATAAAATGATAAGACACAGGCTGGATTTAAGAGTCCCGGAGAATTATGCGAATCAAATTATTGAAAATTATGAGAGTAATAATAAAAATAAAACATTTTCAATTTTAGGCGAAAGCAATATCCTTATTTCTCCTCACGAGTATCGCGCAGCTAAAAATTATTCTGCCGTTAAAAAATCAAAAAGTATAAATCTCACTTTTGCAGGCGGCTGTTTTCCAGTGCAAAACGATATTTTATTTGAAGATTTGTTTCATCAAAAGCTAAAGCGGAAAATTGAAAGCGAAAGTCAAATTAATTTTAATTTTAACATCATTCGATATGAACAATTTAATAACTGTCTAAATAAAATTAAAAAATATAACAACAATTTCCCGGTTGATATCCTAGTTTTTCACATTAGGCCTGAACCATTTCTACGACTGGTGAAGATATATTATAGATATTTAAACAATAATGGGAAATTAAAAAGTTCTTTAAATATCCCTTCATTGAATATGCCGAATCCGGGAAATTACGACATCTTAAAATTTGAAAAGGGTATTATTTATAACACCAATAAGGAAGAAACGCGGTTTCACAAATTACTAGTTGATTTAAATTATTTAATCGGACGGTTTTCCGGGAATTTAAGATATGCAATCGGGGAATATTATGAACTTACCCTGGATATAGCAAGATATTGTAAACAAAAAGATATAAAGCTTTTGGTATTAGGCATCGGATATAGAAATAATACACCTTACGCCAAAATTTTATGTGAAGAATTTAATAACTATTTGCAAAGCAAGCTTGCCGGCATGGATATTTCTTATCTGGAAAATTTAAGTTTTCTTTTTAAAAACACAGATCAGTACTTCCAAAATGATGGAGTCCATGCATCAGATAAATATCATGAATTAATAGCGGATATTTTATTTAATAGGCTAAGGGATTTAAATGTGATTAGCTAAAATATATTTTATAAGAGATTTATATACAACAGAAATTAATTAAATTGATTATAAATATAAATTGATAAAGAAATTATAACTTCCTTAAGATGAGAAGGGTGAGTCACACGTAATCACTATTCCTTTAACAAATAAATAATATACTTATATTTTAATGTTCATACTTTTGATTAATATTATGTTTTATTCTGTACAACAAAATTATCCGGCATCTGCACGGCAACCACTTTTCCGCGGACACAAATAATATTATCGGCAGAGACAGTAATTTCCGAAACAACTTTTCTTCCTTTTACCTCAATTATTTTCCCTCTTAATTCAAGCTCAACTCCAAGAGGGGTCGGTTTAATATAATCCACTTGAAGAGAAGCCGTTACAAAACGGAATGCGGGAAGTGAATCAGGTTCCCGGTTCTCTGCTTTATATGCTGCTAAAGCTGCCGTCCCTGTTCCGTGGCAGTCTATTATAGAAGCGATTAATCCCCCATAAACATATCCGGGGATGGCAATATGAAAATCCTTTGGAATGAAATGTGCAACTGTTTCATCACCATCCCAATAGCTTTTAATTTGATGTCCGTATTCGTTTAATCTGCCGCAGCCGTAGCAGTAGCTTAATTCTTCCGGGTAATAATCTTGAATTGCTTTTATTTCCATTTTGTATGTTTCCTTAAATTATAATTCATTACAAATAAAATATTTTTATTTTTTCACCAAAGAATTTTTATTTGCCGGATAAGAATAACTCACAAATCAGATTGTCAATAAGATGCATGTTTTATTCTTTTGTTTCAACTTTATATGAATAATAAAATTAGAGTAGTGTTAATAATTTAGTATTTAATTTATTTATTTTTATAAAGTTAATTCTTAGAAATTTTACGGGAATAAATCAATGATTCTGAATCAAACATACGAATTAATAAAAGCAAGACATAATGACTATTTAAATGATCTTAAAATTTCCGATGTAAGGGTCGGCGTTTTTCTTACTGCTGTTTTATTATCCGACGGAAACTGCGGAACTGCAAGCACTAATATTGACTCTCATTCCAACTGCTACAAAAAGGATCGCAATTTCGGAAATTTTTCACCGGTAAAAATAAAAGGCCAAAAGGTTACAGATTTATTTGAAGTTCATTCTGATTTAAAGATTATGAATACTTTAAAGGTTGCAGTCTTAAATGCAATTTCATCAAAGTTAATTTCAAAATCCAAATACAAAATTCTGGAAGACACCGACCCTATAGACCTGGTTGATTTAACTCCACCGAAAACAATTACAATTATCGGCGCATTTCAAAGTTATATTAAAAAAATTGCAGCAACTGAAAACAAACTTTATGTTCTGGAACTTGATGAGCAAGCATTGAATGAAGATCAGAAAAAATATTATGTACCTGCGGAAGGATATAAGAAATTCATCCCCTTATCGGATGTTGTCATTATTACAGGCCTTACTTTAGTTAATAGTACTTTAGATGATTTGTTAAAAGCGGTTTCTCCCAAAGCAGAAGTTATAGTCACCGGTCCTTCCAGCAGTTTGATACCGGATGTTTTATTCCAAAATAAAGTTAATATACTCGGGTTAACAAAAATAACAAACTCCAAATTGCTTTTTGAAGTTGTAGGAGAAGCAGGGACAGGTTTTCATTTATTTAAATACTGCGCTGAAAAATATTGTATTGTTAATGAATTTATTTAAATGCAGAATGAATTGTAAAAGTCCTTAACAATAAATAAAGAGAAATTATCCGAGCCAATATTTAAAATCTAATATTTACATTTGGTAAATAACTTAAGAAATTACTATGTGATTCTTTAATAATTAAAAAACTATAAAATAAATTCTCCTAATTTATTACGTCGTTTTATGACCCTTATTTATTTGAGCAAAATCATTTTCTTAGTCTGTACAAAATTACCCGCAGTAATTTGATAGAAGTAAACACCGCTGGATAAATTAGAAGCATCAAAATTTACTTCATAATTACCAGGATATTTTTTCCCATTAACAAGAGTTGAAACCTCATTTCCCAAAATATCATAAACTTTTAAGCTTACATATTCTATTTTCGAAATTTTATAACTAATTTTTGTTGACGGATTAAATGGGTTCGGAAAGTTTTGATTAAGTGCAAAAACTTTAGGAATTGAATTAATTGTTACCTTTGTTGTATTGCTATATTTAAACTGGCCGTTGTCATCGATTTGTTTTAGACGATATTCATAGATACCGTTATTTACATTATTATCTATGAATGAATAATTTTTTTGTGAATTAGAATTTCCGCTGCCTAGCACGAAACCTATTTTCGTCCAATTATCGATATTAGTACTATCGGTTTTTCTTTCTATCTCAAATCCATAATTATTTAATTCGGTTTTAGTAAACCAATTTAAAGTGACATGATTATCTTTAAACGTACTTGTAAATGATGCAAGTTCAACAGGCAACAGATTATCTATTGCAGTTTCCCACAGCCCGCGGCCGTATGTTCCGGCTATTAATTCATTGGTACTTCCGGTATAATGTATATCCAAATCGCTTACAACAACATTCGGTAAGCCTGTATTAAAGGCAACCCAGGTGTTAGCTCCGTCTTTCACGTAAACTCCAACATCGGTTCCTACAAATAAAACATCACGATCAGTAGCAGTTTTATAATAAGCAATACACATTATAGGCAAATTAGGAAGCCCGGTTGAAATATTTGTCCAGGTTGAGCCGCCGTCAGTTGATTCAAAAACCTTAGAGCCGTCCGTATAGCCGCCTAATGTTATCCAGAGAGTATTTGGGTCTGTATTTTTAACTGCTATAAAAGTTATATAGTTTGATATTGAAGGCAGGGTAATTGAAGACCAATTTGAAGTACCGCCGTCCGTAGTTTTCCACATATTCGATTGATCTGCAGTATACAAATCACTTGAATTAGAAGGCGCAATTGCAAGCGAACGTAATTTAACCGTAGGACTAAGCTGTTGAGAAATACTTGTCCAAGTATTTCCTCTATCTGTTGTTTTCCAAACTTTATCATATCCTGCATATAAAGTCGAGGTATTGTTTGGATCAATTATGTAAGGAGTTACCCATGCGCCTGTTGGCGATTTGCCGGCAGGTTGCCCCGCAGGAATATTTACGGAAATAGTAGTTGGAAAATTATCAGAACCGCCATTAGTACTTCTGTATATTGTGCCTTGAACATAAGCAGCATACATATAATTTGAATTGGAATAATCGATAATACATTCTGTACCATCACCACCAGTTACGTCACTCCAAAAACCGGCATTATATAATTTTGAACCATTGTCCTGCAGTCCATTTAAAACTTCAGATGCGCTTGTCTGTGATACACTGATCCTATAAATTTGACTAATTACCATTCCATTAGTCAAATCTGTGTAGCTAGTTCCACCATTAGTGGTTTTATAAATTCCACCGTCACATCCTTCAAAAAGAGTTGAACTGTTTTGATAAGCTAGTACATGTTTATCCGCATGCACCACAGCTATATGGCTTTTGTTATAAGCAGCTGAGCTAGTCCAGTTATTAATGGCCTTAAAAGTAACTCCGCCATCAGTAGATTTCCAAGTTGTTATACCGCCGATAAACACCGTATTCACATTGGAAGGATCAGCAGCGACACACAAATCATACCAACCCTGCCCGCTTGAACCGCCGGAACCATCTGTATAATAACCTAACATTCCGGACGGATTAGCGGAATTAACTTTAGTAAAACTGACACCACTGTTAGTAGATTTATATATACCATCAACTCCTCCAGCGCTGTTTGCTGCAAGGAAATAAACAACCGTTGGATCATTAGCTGAAACAGCTATCTCACTACGATATCCGCCTGTGTCAATTGAAGAATACGACCATGTGTTGCCATTATCTGTTGAGCGATTAATATATGATCCGTGATATGGGTTACTGGAGGCATACATTATATTATGATCACCAGGTTTGAATTCTATATTACCCCAAACATTTGAGGTCTTTAAATTCCACGAAGTTCCTCCATCAGTAGATTTATAAATCCCATCGGTAGTTGCTGCAAATAGTATCGAATTATCAGTCGGATCGATACGCAAACTATAAATAATCTTACCCAGGTTTTTTGAAAAGTTCAATCCTGTAGTTTCCCATGTTGTGCCGCCGTCCGTAGATCTTAAAACACCAATACTGACATTATCGGCAAAGGCGCCCTGCTGACCACTTAGAGACCATAAACTGCCGAGATCTCGATCCCCGGTAGCAATATATATGGTATTTGATGTAGCGTAATCACTTGGAACAGCGATAGCACTTACACCAAGGACAAGTTGATCATTATTTAGTATAGCCCAGGTGGAACCGCCGTCTGTAGTTTTCCAAATACCGCCGGAGGGACTGCCAACCCAAAAGGTAAGAGAATCAGTTGGATCAAAAGCGATACAGTTAATTCTTCCAATTCCGGCATATCCTCCATTAGATGAATTTGTTCCAAGATTTGTCCAGCTTTCATTATATGCGGTTTTTCTTAAAGCATTTTTGCTTGCTTTGTACTTTTCGTATTCAATAACCGAATTTGTTTTAGGAAATTCTCCCGTATTAATATTAATCCTTTGTTCCCAATAATATTCCCATCTCTTATAAAGACTCCATCCGGGTGCTCCTCCATCTTCGCCATCCTCATCAAAAGTACCACCTTTAGTATTTCGGGAATCCCAATAATCTTTCATATCCTTCTGAATTTGATTAAAGTTTTTGGGACTGACTTTGTTGAGTTGATTTATTTTAACAGCAGGTATTTGCTGCTGTGCAAATGAAGATGAAAAGAAAATAATTAGAATAATAGGGAGATAAAATTTCCATTTTTTAGTTATGTATGAACCCGTATAAATTTTTTTCATATTCGCCTTTCAAATTGCTGCTGAACGTATAACTTAAACCAAATTACGCACACTTATTCCTAATGGAAGTATTAATTTATTAATAGAAAATAGTTTTATTAAAGTTTTTATTTCCGCATATTTATTTTAGACATCATTAAATAAAAAGTCAAATAAAATTAATATGGGGTCATTTCTTGTGATTTTTATTACGATTAAAAAATCCAAAAATCCCGTAAGAAATATCTAAATAAAAAATTAAATAATCTTAATTGATTCCTTTTCCTTTTATGAGAAATTCATTGCAGATATGCATCTCAATACTGAGATTTGAATTTAAAACTATTGACAATTCGAGTTAATTTTATAAAGTTTGCACATTATTTGTTAATTGGCATGGAACTTGGATGTCTTTAAGAAATAAAAATTATTTAGTGTGAAGAAAAAAATATCAATATTATCATTAATAATCTTATTCTTTGTTTCAATAACAAGTTTGCCTGTTAGTATCTATTTTTGTCATATGACCGATTCTTACTCTTTAAACAGGTGTCCGATGGACATGCAATCGGAAATGAATAATGGAGAAACTTGTGCTCCGGTAGCTATTGATAATATTCACAGTACAAGTATTAGTAATAATTGCTGTACCGTTAAGACAGTTGATTCTTCTATCAAAGATAATTATTTATCTTCAAACAATAGCTTTACTAGTAATATTCAATTATTAGCAGTATTAGCGACACCGGTTATAAACAATGAAATAGCTGTTTTCGGCAATTTTAACCAAATATATTTTGATACCTCTCCTCCTCCACTTTCAGACAACTCTTTATATCTAACAAACTCAATACTTCTCATTTAGTAACCAGAACCTTTCTGCTTTTATTAATGGGTTGAACTCTCAATTTATAAAAGCATTTTCTTGTTCATAAAATTGTTTTAAACATTTTTATTCAAAGCAGTAAAAAATTAAGGTTAAGGATATTTAAATGAAAAGGATTTTAGTCATATTATTATTTGCATCAGTAAGTTTGTGGATACCAAACATATCAGCTCAAACGAATCTTGACTCTTTGATTACACAAACAATTAAAGTCAGTCCTAAAATAAAAATGCTTCAGGCAAAACTAAGAGCAAGTGAAGATATAGTTCCGCAGGTTTCAAACCTTCCCGATCCAATGCTGACACTTGGTTTAATGAATCTGCCGACCAATTCTTTTTCTTTCACACAGGAAGCTATGACCGGGAAAACAATAGGGCTTTCACAGCAGATTCCTTTCCCCGGGAAGTTAAGCACAATGGGAATGGTTTCACAAAGAAATGCCGATATTGTTAAGCAGGAATTAATAGACGCTAAAAACGAAATAAGAAAAAATGTTTCTTCCGCTTACTACGAACTTTCATTTACCGAGAAAGCAATCGCTCTTGAAAATGAAAGCGCTAAGCTGTTGAAAAGTATAGCCGATGTTGTAAGAACAAAATATTCAGTTTCAACAGCCAGCCAGCAGAATTTACTTAAAGTTGAGTTGGAAATAACAAAGGTTAACGACAAACTTGATGAACTAGCAGATCAGGAATCTTCACAGCTTGCGGTTTTAAATTCATATTTATTAAAACCTTCGTATTCTCCGTTATATGTTAATGAAGATTTTAATATTAATTATTTATCGCTTACACAATCCGAACTTGATTCACTTGCCAAAGCAAACAGACCGTTTTTAAAAGGTATATATATTGCAGAAGAAAAAGCTGCACTTCAAGAATCTTTAGCTGATTATGATTATTATCCTAATTTCACTTTAGGAGTTCAGTATACCCAAAGAGATCGGCTCGCACAAACAAATATGGACTTGCATGATCTAGTTTCTTTTACTGTAGGAATTTCACTTCCGCTTAATTACGGCGGCAAAGTAAGAGCAAAAGTTGAAGAGACAGAATCAATGGAAGAACTTTACAAGCAGCAATACAATTCCTCCCTACAGATGCTCAACGCAAGTTTCGGCAGTGCAATTTCAAAGCTTAATACATTAGAAAAAAGGATAGAATTAATTAAAAACGGATTACTCCCACAGGCTGAACAAACCTTAAAGGCAGCACTTTCCAGCTATCAGGTAGGCCAAATTGATTTTATAAATGTAATTGATGCTGAAAATAGTTTGTATAAAATTCAAACTAATCTTTACAGGTTGAAGACAAATTATTTGAAGCAAGTATCAGAACTAGAATTTTTAGTGGGTACAAATTTGTAATCAGAAATTAATGTATAACAGAATCTTGGAGATTAAAAAGTGAAAAATAGAATAATATTATATGTAATAATCGGAATAGTAGTGATTGCAGCTGCGATTTATTTTTTCTCTAATTCAGGAAATTCAAACCAATCTACTGCTGCGAAAACTACTACAAAAAAAGGAAGAAAAATACTCTACTGGCGAGCACCAATGAATCCGACAGAAATTTATAATCATCCCGGCAAATCAAAAATGGGTATGGACCTTGTACCGGTATATGCTGATGAAGGCGGTGCAGCCGGTTTTGTAAAAATCGATCCAGTAGTTGTGCAGGACATGAATGTGCAGACATATACTGTAGTTGATTCAGAACTTTCACCAAGAGTTGTTACAAACGGAGTATTAAAAACTAATGAAACTGAAGATTATATCGTTACTACCCGTGTTAACGGCTGGGTTCAAAAACTTTATGTTGATTACACCGGAGAAAAAGTTAGTAAGGGTGAAAAGCTAATGGATATCTATTCACCTGAACTGGTTGCGGCAGAACAAGAATTACTTTCCGCTTTGTCTTATCAAAAATCAGTTGATAAATCAAATGTTGGAGATGTAATTAACAGCGGGAACGAATTAGTTAAAAATGCAGAAAGAAAACTCCAGCTCCTTGAAATACCGGAATCGGAGATTCAAAATATTGAAAAGACGAAAGAAGTTAAGACTTATATAACTCTTTATGCACAATATTCGGGAACCGTAATAAAAAAGGATATACTTGAGGGTCAGAAGATAATGGCAGGACAGCCTTTAATGCATATATCAAATCTTTCAACCCTCTGGCTTACAGCGGATATTTATGAATACGAACTTTCCAAAATAGAGTTAGGTTCTGCTGCAAAAATTAGATTCAATTATTTCCCGGGGAAAGTTTATGACGGCAAAATATCCTTTATCTATCCGACTATAGATTCTAAATCGAGAACAGCAACAGTAAGAATTGATGTTAACAATTCACAAGGTAAACTAATGCCGGAAATGTTTGCTAATGTAGAGATAAGCGGCAGAAAACTCGGTGTTCATCCAATTATACCTGAAAATGCTGTTATACGCAGCGGATTACATAATCTTGTTATAATTTCTTTAGGTAATGGGAAATTCAAACCTCAAGATGTAACTCTCGGCGGCTATTCTAATGGCTATTATCAGGTATTGGACGGATTAAGTGCAGGTACTCAAATAGTAACCTCTGCTCAATTCTTAATTGACTCTGAAAGCAATTTGAGAGCGGCTGTTCAGCAATATGTTCCTGCAAATAATAAAACAGGAAATGATTCCGCCAGATTTATGAAGAACATGAAAATAGATAACAATAAATCCAAAGATAAAGAACCAATAATAATGAACGGAACGAAAAAGCAAGCGTCTGAAAATAATAAGGCAAAGATAATAAATGTCGAAGCTGTGGATAAAAATCATGACGGGATGGTATATCAGTGCCCGATGGATTTTGATGTTCTTTCGGATAAACCAGGTATTGATCCCAAATGCGGAATGAAACTGCAGGAAGTGACAATAGCTGAGGCAAAGGCAAATTTAATCGAACACGGATTTAAAGCTAAGTAGGAAGGAGATTGTAATGACTGCAGATAAAGTATCAAAAGATGGTGCCATTGCCAGGTTAATTGAATGGTCGATAAATAATAAATTTATTGTAATCTTTCTTACAATAGCTTTAATCGGAGGAGGCATCTGGGCCTTAACAAGTATCCCGGTTGATGCATTCCCGGATTTAAGTGATGTTCAAGTTATAATATATACCGAATATCCCGGGCAAGGGCCGCAAATTGTTGAAGATCAGGTTACTTATCCTTTAACTACAAAGATGCTTTCTGTTCCGGATGCTAAAGTTGTAAGAGGTTATTCATTCTTCGGCTTCTCAATGGTCTATGTTATTTTCAAAGATGGAACAGATTTATACTGGGCAAGAAGCCGAGTTCTGGAATATTTAAGCTCTTTAAGAAGTGACCTGCCGGAAGGAGTCTCACCTCAATTAGGACCGGATGCAACCGGTCTCGGATGGGTGTACGAATATACTCTTCAATCTAAAACAAAAAATTTACAGCAGCTCAGGTCTATTCAAGATTATTTTTTGAAGTATGAACTGTCAGCCATCCCTGGAGTATCAGAAGTTGCAAGCATTGGTGGATTTGTTAAACAGTACCAGGTAAATGTTGACCCTACCAAACTTGCATATTACGGAATACCTCTTCAAAAAATTAAAATGGCAATAAAAAATAGTAATGATGACGTTGGCGGTAGACTCCTGGAAATGGGTGAAATGGAATTTATGGTTAGTGGATTGGGTTATATTAAAAGTGCTGATGATTTAAGAAATATCGCAATTGGCGTTTCACCTAAAACCGGGACACCTATTTACTTGAAGGATGTTGCTGATATCGATATAGGACCTGATTTAAGAAGAGGTGTAGCAGACTGGAACGG
>JBJKQE010000245.1:0-3226 GCA_046705645.1 Ignavibacteriaceae bacterium
GGTAAACCGTTTTTTAGTTTCTCCCAGGTATTTCCTGCATCAGTTGATTTATAGATTGCGGATTCAGGTCCACCATCAATTAAAGTATAAATGTGTCTTTCTCGCTGGTAGGAAGAAGCATATAATACGTTATTATCTCTCGGATCCATTACAACATCATTAACTCCGGTGTATTTACTAATTGTTAAAACAGCCTTCCAGGTTTTACCGCCATCAGTTGTTTTATAAAGTCCTCTATCACCGCCAGAATTCCATAATGGACCTTGGGCAGCAACATAAACAACATTTGAATTTTTAGGATCAATTAGAATTTTACCGATGTGCTGGGAAGATTTTAATCCCACATTTTCCCATGTTTTCCCGCCGTCATTTGATTTATAAACTCCATCGCCGTATGAAACACTTCTCTGACTGTTATTTTCACCGGTACCGACCCAAATCACAGAATGATTATTCGGATCCATGGCAATACAACCGATTGAAAATGATCCCTCTTTATCAAATATAGGTTCCCAGGTAGTGCCGTCATTAACAGTTTTCCAAACTCCCCCGGAAGCTGTCGCAACATAGTATTCGCCAGGATCATTTGGATTGACAGCAAAATCCGAAATTCTGCCTGAAGTGACAGCCGGACCAATACTTCTAAATTTTAAACCTTCGAAGATTGAGGACGCTGAATCGCTTTTTTTATTATCATTTTTCTTGTTTTCAGCTTTGACATAAAATAAAAAGGATGAAATAAAAACAATAAGAGTTAAAGTTAAGGTTTTCATTGGGATGCCTAATTTTTAATAATAATTAATAAACAGAAAATGTATAGAGTTTGTAAAAAGACATGTATCGTGAGGTAACAAATACCAGTATAAACATAATTTTAATGAAATAGCACTTTTAAAGAATACATTAAAAATATATTATGTATCCGACTTGCTATATTAAGATAAATAATAATTAAAACTTTCATTAAATAAATCGACAAAGAATATACTATCGCAAATGTATTTCTTTATTATTAAAGAGAAAAATAAATCATGATTTTTTACGTCTCATTGATTTTTTGCTTTTATAGAAATGTTTTTCACCTACAAACAACCGTTTCCAAAAATTATTTTTAATACCGTCAAAATAAGTATCCGGAAACTGGGTTGAATTTATTGCCATTCTTGTTGAATCGGCAAATGCCGCAACAGTGATACCTCCTAAAGATGAAGATTGGATTGTAAGAGTGTACTTTGCTTTTCTTAAAAGTGATTGAGGAGGATCATCAATAAAATAAGGATCAGTAATATTGGAAATTGTATTCAAATAATTAGCAGTTATTGCTGAATCGACTTCCCTGCCTTTTATCTCCCAATGTTTTTTAATTTTTGTTAAGACGAATGAACTGTCGCCCGGATAATAGAAAGACAGTTTACTCCAGCTATTATTATTATCATGAATTACACGCGAATCTCTAAAATAATTTGCATCGTGGTTGAATTCAAAATTCATAAAACCTAAGACTTCGTAAACATTATCATCGCCGCCGACTTTAACATATGTCATCATAGTATTCGGCCTGTGATAAGTAAACTTGCCGATAGTAATATCTGCAATATTATCACCTCCCTGATAAACTTCTATTCTTGTCCCGGATGTATCTACTTGAAACTCTGCCCATTTATCTTTGCTCTGGGCAGCAACCCCTATCGACTGAAATCTTACAAGCTGCTCTAATATTTGATTAATTTTTGGTTGCGGAACAACAACATCCTTTCCATCGGCTAATTTTACTTTCCAATAATTGCCCTCTTTATAAAGGTGAACTTCTTTATGATGCGTTGCTTTAGGATAGATATTAATAGAAGTAACTTTTGCCGTATCTACATTTACAAGTGCACTCCGAAATGATCTTTCACCATGGCTGGAATCGTAAATTATAAAAATAGCAACTATAGCCAGTAATACAACAAATATAAGTATAAGAGTTTTAGTGGAAAGCTTATTAATCATAGGTTTCGTTCATCCATTTATTTCTGAGTTTTCTTCTTCGTTGATAACGGAAAAATCCGTAGAGTATAATTAAGAGAATAGGCAATAGGAAGTTTAAATATTTCACTAATGCTTTAGTACTGCTCGAAAGATCTGCCTTTAAAGGTCTGGAGGTAATACCCTTAGTTCGTAAAGCAATCAAGCCTGTGTCATCGGAAAGCCAATCAATCGAGTTAGCCATAAGGTTGACATTATCCGCTTCCAGTCTTTGAGAATTTTGACCTGATCCATTAGTTGCAAAATCTCCGTCGCCAAAAATTACCATTTTGGAATATGTATTACCCATTATTTTTCCACTTACTGCAACAGCTACCGGTAAGGATGATACGGGGAAATCATTTTTCGTCCAATTCTGTGATACATTAAAGTATACCGGCGGTTTTTGTATCCCGGTATTTTTGGAGGTAGTTGCTAGAGTTACAATATGTATTAGACTGTCTTTATTTGAATACTTTATAGGACTACAGAAAGGCATTAAGACTGATTCTATCCCTTTAGTAATGGGATGATCCGCAAAGTTTGTAATCAATGGCAAGTATGGAAATCTGATCGGTGTATTCATTACAAACATGCCCTGCTGTTGTCTTACCATAATATTACCGCAATTAGCATCTATAACAAATCCATCTTCTACATCTATACCTTTATTTTTCAACCACATTCCCAGACCTGTATAAAGACTGGAGCCTGTTGCATTCTGTAAATTTCCTTTTACTCTGTTCAATGCAATAAGTATTCTGCCGCCTTTGGAAAGGTATTCGTTTAACTGTTGAATATCGTTTGGTCTTATCGTATCGGACGGAGCAATTATTATCAAAGTCTTATATGTTAAAGGGATTCCTGTTGTATCATTAAATTTAACAGTACGAATATTATATAATATGGATAATTGTCCTTCCAATTGTGGTAGTTCAGATAAGGAAGGTTCTCCGTTTCCCTGAAGGAAAGCAATTTCAGTTTTATGTTGTAATGATAATTTTTTGATCGTTGAAGATAAAGCGTATTCCATCGCGGTTCCGGGCTGTATAAACGGTATCTTATCCGTTTTACCTTCGTATTGAAGTATTGCTCCCATATATGCCCGCTGCTGCTTCATCTGATCTCTTTCACGAACATTTATCATAACAGGTTCTATACCGGCTTGCTGAGCTTTCATTTCCGTTTCCCTGTCTTTGTTCGGATTAACAAATTGATA
>JBJKQE010000246.1:0-17038 GCA_046705645.1 Ignavibacteriaceae bacterium
CTTTTAATTATCATTTCAAGTTCCATCTCTGCACAAGGGATAACAGATCTTATTCAGCCTATTCATTTAACGGCAAATGAAACCGACTCCATCTTAGTAAGTGATATTTTTTATGCTGATAAGTATGAAATACATTTTAAAAAAAATAAGAATATAAAAGTTTCCTACTTACCTAAAATTAATACTCTCTGTTTAACTTCGAATAAAAATTTTGAAGGTATGGATTTAATCGACTTTACTTTCAACGCTAAAAATTATGAACTGCCGGTTACCTCCGAAATTCCACAAGCATATTCATTTACTTATAAACCGGAAGATAATCCGAAATCCGTTAATTTATTCGGAAGCTTTAACGGATGGAACAGGCAAAGCTTGCCTATGAAATTTGAGAAGGGGGTTTACCGGATAAAAATAAATTTGGAACCGGGAAGCTACCAATATAGATTTTATGTTGATGGTAAAGAGATTGTTGATCCGACAAATCCGAATAAAGTGCCAAACGGAATGGGCGAGCTTAATTCAGCTTTCAGCATTTTACCGAGACATACGGAAAGAATTTATCTGGATGTTTTGGGTAAATCATTAACGGATACGAGTGTAAGTCTATTCTTTTATGTTGAAAAAGGGAAAATTTCTTATCCGGTTAATTATTCTAATATTATTGCACTAATCAATAATACTAAAATTCCCGAACGGCAGATAAAAATAACGGGAAGTAAAATCGAATTAAAAATTGAAGGCGAAGCACTACATCAAAATGTTATAATAAGATTAGCGGTTAATAAGGGTGGTCAAGCTTCCAATATGCAAACCGTTCATTTGTTCAATGGTGTTCCCGCCGGACATGAGAAAAATTTAACTTTACAGGATCAGATTATTTATTCGATAATGATCGATAGATTTTATAACGGAGATAAAAGCAACGATAAACCTGTAGTACTGCCTGATCTTTCTTTTAAAGCTAATTACCAGGGCGGTGATTTGCAGGGTATCTTAGATAAAATTAATTCCGGTTATTTTGATTCTCTCGGCATAAATACTTTGTGGATTTCTCCTGTAGTCGATAATCCGGACAGCGCTTACAGAGAGTACCCTGCGCCGCATAGATTGTATACAGGCTACCATGGTTATTGGCCTTTGCATTCCTCAAAGGTGGAAGAACACTTTGGTAATTTGGCATTGTTAAAAAAAGTAATTTCAACTGCTCATCAGCATAGAATAAAAGTATTAATAGATTATGTAGCACATCATGTTTTTATAAGGAATTCTTTATATAAAAAACACCGGGATTGGTTTGGAGTACTTTATCTTCCGAACGGAAAAAGAAACTTAAGACTCTGGGATGAAGAACGTCTCACAACATGGTTTGATACTTACCTTCCAACCTTTAATTATGTGGGATCTATAGCTGCAAGAGACTTTATGA
The DNA here is from genome assembly GCA_046705645.1 of Ignavibacteriaceae bacterium. GTDB lineage: Bacteria > Bacteroidota > Ignavibacteria > Ignavibacteriales > Ignavibacteriaceae > FEN-1297. The sequence continues at coordinate 1,427 of JBJKQE010000246.1, forward strand.
CGGACAATGCTGTTTGGTGGCTAAAGCAAACTGATGCCGACGGATTTAGGCATGATGCCGTTAAGCATATTCCGAATAAATTTTGGCGGCTGCTGACAAGAAAAATCAAAAAGGAAATTGAAATTCCTGAAAAAAGAAAAATCTATCAAATCGGTGAAACTTTCGGAAGCTATAAATTAGTTTATTCATATGTTAATAACGGTCAGTTGAATGCACAATTTAATTTTAACCTTTACGATGTAGCAATTCCTACTTTTTTAGATCCCGAAGCATCATTTAAGAAACTCGATAACGAAGTTCAAAAATCTTTTTTGGTTTACGGCGAAAATAGTTTAATGGGAAATATAATGGATAGCCATGATAAAGTCAGGTTTATGGCTTTTGCAGACGGTGAAATACCTTTAGACGGCAATAATGCTTCGGAAATCGGATGGACTGATCCGCCTACAGTTAAACATGAATCAAGTTATGAAAAGCTTAAACTTTATTTAAGTTATCTGCTGACAATTCCCGGCACTCCGGTAATAGATTATGGAGATGAAATAGGAATGACCGGTGCGGCAGATCCGGATAATAGAAGAATGATGCGGTTTGGGAATCAATTATCTTCCTGGGAAAGAGAAACTCTTCATGATGTTAGAAAAATTATAAATATTAGAGATGATAATTCTGCATTAAGATATGGAGATTTTCAAACGTTAACAGCCGATACAAATAATTATGTTTATCTTCGTTCGGATATAAATGAAAGAGTATTAGTTGCATTAAATAAAAGCAGCCAACCTAAAACATTGAATATCCCGTTACCGGAGATTTACCATTTAAATTCCGGAATAGATCTGTATTCTGGCGATAATTATAAAATTATTGATAATACAATCTCTATTACCGTTCCGGCAATTGGATTTAGAATAATTAAAGTAGACTAAAGATGATAAAGCACAATTAAATATTATTTGACTCTTAAAATTTAGGTTTAGTTTTTTAAAGATAGTTTTGATTAAACAATTTCATAATAGGTTATAAATGATATTACGCAGAAGCTTTTTTTTCCTTCTTATTGCAATACTTTTTTCGTCTTGTAAAAATAAAGAACGAAATAATTTTAATAATCAACTGGATGATAAAATGAATAATATAGCGGAAAATTATGTTAAACTAGTATTAAGGGTAGGGCGGTTAGATAATAATTATGTAGATGCGTACTATGGGCCGTCTGATTGGTATTCGAAAAATGAATTAAAAACCGCTGCCGATTCAAGTGCTTTATTGAAACAATGCAGTGCGGAAACGGATAGTCTGCTTAATAATCTTGATGCATTAAAAAATTATAAAGCCGACGGACTAGAAACTTTGAGATTTAGATTTTTATACAAACAGCTTTTAGCCGTTAAAACGGAAATATTTATGCTTGAAGGAGGATCACTGTCGTTTGATGATGAAAGCAGGGCTTTATACGATGCTGTTGCTCCTTCTTATGATAAAGAACATTTTCAAAATATTCTGGATAAGCTGAACAAGATTTTACCCGGGAAGGGAGATATTTCAAAAAGGCTGGAAGATTATAAAAAGAATTTTATAATTCCGAAAGATAAATTAAGTTCTGTTTTTGATGCAGCGATAAAAGAATGCAGACGCAGAACATTAGAACATATTAATCTTCCCAAAGGTGAAAACTTTAAAGTTGAATATGTTACAGACAAACCATGGAGTGCATATAATTGGTATAAGGGAAATTATTTTAGTGTTATTCAGGTAAATACGGATCTTCCTATTTATATTGACCGCGCTATTGAACTAGCAGCACATGAAGGATATCCGGGCCATCATGTATACAATACGTTACTTGAAGAAAACCTTGTAAAACAAAAAAAATGGATGGAGTATACCGTTTATCCTTTATACAGCCCTCAATCATTGATAGCAGAAGGAACTGCTAATTTCGGAATTCGTATGATATTTCCGGGAAAAGAAAAAATTAATTTTGAAAAAGAAGTTCTATTCCCTCTAGCCGGGCTGGATACTTCCAAAGCTGAAAATTATGAAGACGTACAAAGTCTGCTGCAGGATTTAAGTTTTTCGGGCAATGAAGCAGCCAGAAATTATTTAGACAATAAATGGAATAAAAAGCAGGCGCTTAGTTGGCTGGAAAAATATAGCTTAATGTCTCCCGCAATAGCAGAACAGAGAATAAAATTTATTGAAAAATACAGAAGTTATATAATAAATTATAACCTTGGTGAAGAGATTATTCAAAATTATATAGAGAAGAAGGGCGGAACGGAAAATCATCCTGAAAAAAGATGGGAGTTGTTTAAATATATTTTAACAACTCCGCAAACTCCTTCGGGTTTGGTTAAATCATCATTATAAGTTTTCTTTTTGGTAGCAAATAACTAAGTTAAATATATAAGAATTATTAATTACTAGAATAAAATTCTAAATTCAGCTCGAAAGAATTGTCGGATTAAAATTAAATAATTAAGTTCAAATTCTATCGGCAGTTGTAATGGCAAAAAGATTCCGGCTTGATGCTTCTACAAAATTTTTTATATCCGTAATTGGTATAACTATAATTGCGATAGTTCTTAAAGAATTAAGCCATATATTTATACCTTTCGTTATCGCCTATTTTTTATTCTTCCTTTTTTCTCCATTGAATAACTTTTTATCAAACAATAAATTTCCACTGTTTTCAGTCGTCATAATTGATATTCTAATAATGGCATTTCTTTTATGGGGAGTTTCATCATTTATAATAGGAGCATTTGTAAGGTTCGGCCAGCAAATACCTCAATATTTTAATAAACTGGATCATATAATTTCCGGCGCTGCAATTTCTATGAATATAAAGGATCCGTTTTTCAGATATTTTTCAATTGAAAGAATTATTGCAAAAATTAATTACCAGCAGCTTGCGGGCGGTATTTTTAGTTCAACTTTTGCATTAATAGGAAACGCATTGTTTATATTATTCTTTTTCATTTTTGTAATGACAGGTCATAATACTATTTATGAAGCTATTAAGGACAGGTTTGTTTTTAAGAGAGTTAAACCTGAAATGAAAAAGGTAAAGAAAAAATATCTCACTTCTGCAGAAAATGTACAAACTGAATTAACGCCTTCATTAAAGGATACTTTAACAATAGAACGGCAGTCAAAGGAAGAGAAACTGGCAAATACATTTAAAACAATTACCGGGCAGATACAAAGATATATTATTCTTAAGATTCTAATAAACCTTTCCGCCGGCGTTGTTGTATCCGCTTTTCTTGCAATTCTGGGTGTGGATTTCCCTATTATCTGGGGCTTGTTTGTTTTCCTGTTCAATTTTATCCCGACAATTGGCTCTGCAATTTCTTTAATATTGCCGGTTACTATGGCTTTGCTTGAATATGAGTCGTTTACATTTGCATTAATTGTAGCATTAATTTTAGTAGCAATACAAACCTTGTTTTTCAATATAATTGAGACCAGCCTTGTAGGGAAAAGATTAAATTTAAATCCATTGTTAATTCTGCTTGCTGTTCTTATTTGGGGCTATATTTGGGGCATAATCGGAATGCTTTTAGCAATACCTTTAACTGCTATAATAAAGATAATTATTTCAAATTCTAATTCCCGAAACCTGAATTTTTTGGGCGACCTGATGAGCAAAGGTTGAAAATTATAAATAAAATGTACCCTTCTTTATTTTAATTTCTTTTTTAATGAAGATTTTATATAATCAAAATGTTCTTTACCTATCGTTATTTCCTGAAATATTTTTTGAAGATGCTCCCTGGTAATTTTTTTAAAGTCCTTTTCTAAAGGCATAATACATATCCCTCCGCAATCAACTACGGCAGGACTAATTAATATATTTTTATCACCTTCTTCAAAATAATAAGACGGGCGGTGCTTGTTTCGTAAAAAAATGATTATGCTCCAGCCCGATTCCTGCTTATACGAGGAAAGTATATTCATCATAGGTTCTTCATCATTATTGACTATTGATGAATAAGCGTCATAAAAAATATTAAATGAATTTAGAATTGCTTTTTCAGAGTTACCTTTTATAGCTATATATCTTCTTAGCCCGTCGTCTATTCCGCTTACTGTTAATTTATCATTCTGTATTAATGTTTCTCCATATTTTTCTTTTATTAATTCAAATTCTGTTTCAATTGGCATAAAAATTTTGTTGCCGGCTTGAAAATGAAGATGATCCGGGGCAGAGGCTCCGCATTTTGGGCCATTATAAAATACAGTATAATATTGCGACATATCCTTGCTGAAAGATAAAAGTATATCAAAAGATTCTTTTATGCTTTGTGCGAAATGATTAATATTAGAAAGAGTAAAATGTTCCGGGAAAATCGGATATGGATTGCAGAGTATTAAATATTCATGTTTATATAAGATGCCTTTTTGTTCTTCCGGCAAGTTTTCATAACATAAAAAACATTTCCTATTGTTTATCGAATTTATATCAACCTTTGCAGAACTGGAAATTATTCTACCCGGATTAAATTGAATTTTTATCTTAAAGTCATGAAAATCAAATTCCTTTAATTGAACCGAATCTAGAGACCTATACCCTGAGGCAAGTTGTTTCCATGATTCCCTTTGAGATCCCAGCAGTATTTTTGCTGCACTTCCGTAATCATTTTTATGTATAAAAGCTTCCGCTTTTTCATCTTCAAACAAAATATTTTCAATTAGCTTTTTATTTACCTGGGCCATTTAAAAAATTCTTCCAGTTAATTTAATAAAAATACTATAAGTAAAAATTTAACTGCTAAATGATCAATAAATTTAAATTAATTGATCATTTTTAACATGGAGTTTATAAAAAGGACAGCTAATATTTATTTTAAAACTTTTGAAGAAATAAATTTTTGTCTTGCTAAAATTTCAAAAGTCCTTAATCTGTCTTTATACAAATTATTGGCATTTTGCTTTTCTACCGGTAATACTGCATCGGTATTATCTTCCCATCTGCGGCATAAATAGAGGACATCGTAAATCCTTCCAATCTGGTAACGTCGGGAAATTGTTAACCCGATGGCATAGTCTTCTCCGTAACTTACATTAGGAATCTTTATTTTTCTTAGTAGTGGGATAAAAAATGCCCTGGGCGCACCAAGGCCGTTTATTCTTAAAGCATTATTTCTACCGTTATCTAACGTCCATTCTTTGTGATCTATAATTCCGGGCGGCAGTTCTGTTAAATTAAAATCGGTCAATTTATATGTCCCTACAACCATAGCACACTTTTCCTTCTTAAATAGATCAACAATTTTTTGAACCGTGTTTTCATCTGAGTAGATGTCATCACTATCGAGTTGAACTCCGAATCTTCCGCAGCTGTTATGATGAACAGCTTCGTTCCAGCATCCGCCGATTCCTAAGTCAAACCTTTGCGGAATTATATGTAAAACTCTCTTATCTTTTCTTGCAAATTCTTTTAGGATATCTGTTGTTCCGTCAGTTGAATGATTATCGACTACAATTAAATTAAAAGGGAAATTTGTCCTTTGTCTCAAAACAGATTCCACGGCATCCCTAATTGTTTTAGCCCTGTTTTTTACCGGGATTATTACCGAAGCCTCATTTTCAAAACTGCCTTCAGTAAAATCAATCTTTTCAAATTCAGGCGGAAGATAAGCCCCTATTTTTTTTAAATACTCGGTAGCGGCCTTTTCCATTTCAATTTGGACTTCTCTATTTCTTGGATTTACATAATCAAACAATTTCTCTCCGGTTTTTCTAAGATCAGTTTCGACCGTTGTATAAAGATATTCGGGAATTCTGACGAGCGGATAATTCATAGATATATGAAGTCTAAGTGCATAAAGACCGGAAAATTGATATTCAATTGAATTTACCTGGGCAGCCCGGTTGATCGCTTCCTTATTTAAAATAAGCAAGGGACCGAAATTAAAATCATCCCTTATACTTCCAAGCTGGTAATCAATTACAGGATGCACGTTTCTTTCTTCATCTTTTACTTCATAGTAATCCGAATATATTATACCCGCTCCCGTAATTTCCGCCGTATCAACAAATCTTTCCAAAGCAAATTGGCCTAATTTGATTTTTGTATCTTGCGTTAAAAATAATGCAAAACCTTCTGCTGTATTTTTATTAATTAATTTAATTGTTTCACTGCCGAACAAATTATTTATTTTCAATACCTCACAATTATCACATTTGTCAAGATCCGAATTCAATTTGCTTAAAAGGTAAACTTTATCAACATATCCCGTCTCGGATAACTCATTAACCGTTTCCAATGTATAATCATTCCCGTTGTAAGGTAGGAAAGCTGTAATTTTTTTGAACATTTCAATTTCACCTTTTTTATAATAATAACTTAAACTTACTTATTAACCCAAGAAGAAACAAAATTAGAAAGCCAAAACAACGGCGAATAAAAAATTATAAGACAATTCAGGCTTATTCTTAAAAGATTAAAAATTACAGGCAGGATATCTGATCGTATAGTTAAAAACCTAATTCCATTTATTTATTGCACCTTTATAAATATCAATAACTTTGTCCGTTAACAACTCAATATCAAAATTTTCTATTGCTCTTTTTCTAGCTGCTTTGCCAAAACGTAATTGAATTTCAGGTGAAGCTATTAGAAAGTCTAACTTTTCAGAAAGAGACTTCCAATTTTTTTTCTCAAATAAAAAAGAAGTTTCGTTATCTACAGCTATATCCAGCACCCCGTCTGTATTTGAACAAACAGACGGTAAACCCATCGACATGGCTTCAACTAAAGCAATACCGAAAGCCTCGCTGTGGGAAGGAAAAACAAAAATATTCATTGCTTTTAATATTTCGGGAGTATCGCTTCTAAAGCCGGTAAAAATTATGTTGTCAAGTTTTAAATCCTGTACTAAATTTTTCACGGTGTCCGCATATTTATCTTCCCCGCGACTCGCTTCGCCTACAATAAAAAATTTTAAGTTTTTATATTTTTTGTTCAACATGGCAGCTGCTTGTAGAAATTCTTCGTGTCCCTTTCCCGGGCTGAATCTTGCAAGCATACCGATAATTATATCTTCATTTTGAAGAGCAAATTCTTTTTTAATTCTTTTACTATCAACTTTTTCAGGGTTAAATGTTTTTGAATCAACAGCATTATGTAAAAGCAATATTTTATCTTCATTTATAGGACAAGTTTCAGCCAAATTTTTCTTAATAACCCGGCTAATGGCAAGTGCATAAGTTAAGCGATTATAAATCCATCTATGAAGTTTATCCTTCTTAATAATCGCCGAACCTACCTGCTTGGTTAATATTAACGGTGTATTGTTTTTTATTAATTTTAATGCAGGAACTAGTACCCACATATCCTTGGAAGCCTGCGTATGAATAATATCAAAATTTCCTTTTCTGATTATATTGCTGAGTTTAATAATGCTGAATGGATGGAAATAGCCGGATGCTTTTAATGGATGAATAATTAAACCTGCATTTGATGCTTCCATATGAAGCCTTGATTCGGAAATACAAATAAGTTCAACCTTAACACCTCTATTTAACAATTGTTTAACAGCCGTAAGAGTAAACATTTCCATACCCCCCCAGCTTTTGGAAAGACATGAGTATAATATTTTCATTATTTAAAAATCAGAGTTTTTAGTATACACAAATTCGATTCATAATTAAATTATAGCATGGATATTGGAAATATATCAATGCTATATTATATTCTAATTAAATTTCGATTAATATTACTTATAATTATTAATATACAGTTAGTAAATTTTCTTAAGTTTGGCGTTTTGAAAATAATGAACTAATATTTCGTCAAACTGATAACCTTTGGCTGCCATAACAGCTGCTCCAATTTGGCAAAGGCCTACACCGTGCCCCCAGCCGGCACCTATTAAAATAAATTTTTGAGGTATTCCATTTTGAATATCTTCTTTATCAACAATAAATGCGGAACTGTAAAGATGGCTTGTTGAAAGTGTTCTTCTTATTTCCAGTTCCTTGCCTATTATTAAAGTTTTTTTAGTCCCGATTATTTTTAATTTGATTAATCGCGCCGATAATCCTCTTTCAAAGGGAACCAGATCTTTAATTTCGCCAAAATCAATACCTGTATTCTTGTTAATTAAATCTGAAAGTTCCTGCTGTTCATATTCTATTTTCCATCTATAAAAATCTGTGGTTTCCTGATCATAATCCAAAAGAATTTGAGAAAGTATTTTTTTGTCTTTTGTATTACAGAAAGCAGGCGGATTACTTGTAATCCATTTACGCGCATTCATCTCGTTTGAAAAATCAAGATTGTAATTTTCAGGTTCAAATTTGTAATCAATTATGGAAGCAAGATAACTGTATTTGACTGGTTCCCATACGTTTTCAAATGATTCGGAAATTCCACCGCATGATTTTGAATAACGTGTATCGCAAATTTTATTACCGCTTGTCAATACGACACCGGAAGTTTGTTTAACAGCCTGTCTTGCTCCTTCGGTAAAAACTTTGGTTATTCCCTGATACCGCTGACAGTGGTCGTCGGCGCAAACATCAAATAGAGTATGATCTTCCCTGTCATACCATTTAATATGTTCGTTTTCATTTTGCTTGCCGGGGATGAAATTTGATTTGCCTGATTTTAATTCTTTTGATTTTTCAATTTGGGAAAGGACCCAGCTTCTTGAAATTATAGCATGTGCCTTAAGAAGTTGAAGAGAACTTTTAGCACTCATTTCGGAAGATATTACGCTAACTAAATAATTCTCCATCAATAGAATGTTAATTGCGGAAATTTTGCCGTTATTTTTTAAAAGTTTTAATGACCCGGTAAAGCGTTGTTTCTCAATCCTTTCCCAGTGAAATTTAACTCCTATTGTAACATCTTTTAATAAAAAAGATTCTACATCCGGATCTTGAGGTTCAAATATTATTTCATCGGATATTTCAATCTTTTCACTTCCTTTTTTACAGGTGATTCTATCATTTACGATTTCAGCGGAATATCGTCCGCTAAAAGTTTGTTTCATCCCATACGTTTTGAAATCTCCGTGAAGTTCAAAATTAATTTGTTTTTCGGTTAAAATACCTACGCTTATTTTAGGTTCTTTTGTTGTGCTTACCATTATACAATATTCTTAATATTTAAACGAAATTTGTAAAAACATTTTATATCTTAAACATAAAATATAAGAATTAACTGCTAATAATTGTAAGACAAATATCGGTGTAATTCGGATATTTGAAATATTGTATTTAATTTGATGTGCATCATCTTATAATTTTTACTTAATCAAAATGTCGCAATTCTCTATGAAAATTAAAGAACAAAAAATCGTCAACATTATCGGTTTCCCAATGGATTTAGGTGCCGGCAGAAGAGGTGTTGATATGGGTCCGTCGGCTTTAAGAATAGCAGGTTTAAGGGAAAAGCTGGAAAAATTAGGCTATAAAGTTCTCGACAGCGGTGATATTTTTGTCCAAATAATGGAAAAACAAAAAATTACTAATCCTAAGCTAAAATATTTAAATGAAATAATAAGAACATCAAAAGCACTTTCAAGTAAAATTGAAAAAGTTTTAGATAAAGGTCGTTTCCCGCTGTGTATCGGTGGAGATCATTCAATGGCAATCGGAAGTATTGCGGGTATTTCTTCCTACTGTAAGAAAAATAAATTGAAGTTTGGAGTAATTTGGATAGATGCTCATGCAGATATGAATACTGATGAAACAACTCCGTCGGGAAATATTCATGGGATGCCTCTTTCAATAGCTCTTGGGATCGGATACGAAAAGCTGGTTAATTTAAATGGGTTTTCGCCAAAAGTTTTACCGGAAAATTGTGCCTTAATCGGTATAAGAAGTATTGATGCTCTTGAAAAGTTGAATATAAAAAATAGTAAGCCTACTGTTTATACTATGGCGGATATTGATAAGTTAGGAATTCATCGAGTTATATCAAGAGTACTAAAACAATTTCGTGAAAAGGTGGATCATATACATGTTAGTTTTGATCTGGATAGCGTTGATCCTTCTGTTGCACCGGGTGTAGGAACACCTGTTTCCGGCGGACTAAGTTATAGAGAAACTCACCTTTTAATGGAATCAATTGCCGATTGCGGCTGTATTTCTTCTTTAGAAGTTACGGAAGTTAATCCGATTCTGGATTATCAGAATAAAAGTGCCGTCTTTGCTACGGATGTCATCGCTTCAATAATGGGGCAGCGTATATTGTAAAGAATTTTTATTAAGTTCCGAGTTATATATATTCAATTTTTAAAGGAATTGTACGTATACTATGGTAAAACCCCAGCCAATATTAATTTATGCTCTAATTTTTTTAATTATTACTCTTATTCTAAAATTATTCGGGCTGCTCAATGTTGATAATAATCAACTGCTTGCATACACTTTTATTTTTTACGGAATAAGTTCCGTATACATCTCCTTCGGCAGGAACAAAAGGCTTCAACTATTTATTGGTACGGTAATTTTCCTTATCGGTATAGTATTTTTTCTTATAAGCAATTTCGATATTTTCAATTCATCGCACTTAATTTTTCCTTCCACGTTGCTTATCCTGGGCATAAGCTGCTGGATGTTGTTTTTAGATAATACGGATGATAAAGCCGTTTTATTTATCTCGATAATTTTTATCCTCTTAGGTATAATTTATTCAATAAGCGTTGGAGCAATGAGAGTCGGCTCTTTTCTTAATTCAATTTTATCAATTGCTTCTAAGTATTGGGCTATTGTTTTAATTACGTTTATCATTATTTTATTATTAAGGAGAGAGGATAAGAAATAAGGCGGCAGCAAAAGGGAAAACTTATTTTATAGTTCCTGTCAAATAAATATTACCAAATGGTTTTTGTGAATCTCCTGAAGGTGTTTCCGTTAGATAAAAATCCGCGCTCGTATTTTCCGGCATTTCGGGAACAGAGAACGGGAAATATTCAATTATATTATGTGTCTTAAAAACTCCAAGAGCTAAAAGCTTTCCCGAAATATTTATCCATAACTCGTAAGACTTTCCTTCAGCTAACGGCGGCATATCAAAAAGCTGCAGGTATCCTTTATCTTCTTCAAAACTTATTATCAATTTTCCGTATCCCTCCTGGGCTAACTTTGTACCATTTAAATTAACAATCTTAACATCCTTTGTTACAAGAAGCTTTTGGAGATCCTGGTTTGTATTTACTTGAGTTGAAAGATCATTTATTTGGCGGTTTAATTTTTCTACTCCCACTTTGTAGTTACTTACGTCTGATGAAATATTATAATACAAAATAATTATCCCGGCTAGAACAATCAAAAAGACGGCTGAAGTTATGATCAACACCGTATTCTTTTTTATTTTAGGTTGTTTTTCATTTCTTTCAAAAGACGGATAGGACTTCTTTTCTATTTTAGGAGGTTCTTTAGTAGGTATTTTGTAGAATTTATCATCGTCTTTATTATCCGGAAATTCAAATGTATTATTTACGATAATTTCATCATTTTGTGCGGGCTCGTTTTGTTTTTCCTGTTTTTTTTCATCTGTTACTCTTAGCCGGATCTGAGTGTTATATGATGGCCGAATAGTTTCAAGAATTTTCTTTTTTGAAATAACTGCTTGAAATTCATTAGTATCTGGGATATGGTTTCCGGGCTTTGAATCTTTTTCTATGATTTGCATCTCTTTAGGCGATAAAGATTCTTGCGTTAAAGTCTCTTCTTTTTTCTCGGGTTGTGTAAATGGTTTTGCATTTTTATCATTTGTAATGCTTTTACCTTTCGGTACAGGTGCATGCTGTATATTTTTTGAAGGTGAAATTCCTTTTGCAACTCTTTCTTCTTTTACTCTGTAGAGTCTTCTGGCAACCTTGTCTTTAAGCTGCGGATTTGGAGCTTCGATACTTAAAATAGAAGGAAGAAGAGCTATCAGGTTTTGATATTCGCCGAGTTCTTCCCATGGAAAATCGTTGCTGGTTTTAAGGTAATCCTGAAGTTTTTCTAAATCCGATTTGTTTAAGCAACCCAATGCATAAGCATGCAGAAGGTCATAATATTCATTAGGGACAGACATTACTCATCACCCTTTACAAGATTGTCTTTAAGATTGCTAAGTATAACCTTCATTTTGGATTTAACAGTTAACACGGGAATGTTTAGCCTGGCAGCAATTTCTTCTTGAGTTAAACCTTCGTAATATGCCAGGTAAAGAACATACTGCTGCGCTTCGGTTAATTTATCAAGTGCGGTTTCAATATCTTCGATTATATTAAATGCAGTTTTTATATCGAGAGGATCGATAATTGAAGAAAGATGAGGAACAATATTTTGGTTTTCAAATTTCTCCGAGTATGGTTCCAAATTATTATTTGGGCGGGAACGTCGTAATGTATCAACCGCTTTGTTTCTTGCCAGGGTAATCAACCATGTATATACGTTGCCTGTTTCCGAATTGAAAAGATTAACTTTCTGCCAGATAATTACAAAGACATCTATGAGAACGTTTTCTGCAGTTTGTTCATCAGATACAATTTTTTTTATTAAAGTATACAGCAATGATGAATACCGGTTATAAAGGACTTCCAGAGCCTTTGAATCATAATTTGCAACTCGTTGCATTAACTCAATATCGGTTGAAGGCATGTTAGCCGCCAAAATAACCTATTTATTTATTACTTTGAAATTCATTGCAAAAGTAAAGCTATACCGACAAAAAATCAATTAAACGCAGTTTTTACAATATCCTTAACTTATTTAAAAGTGTATTTACCGGTTTTACTTTTGTGCTTTATGCAGTTGATATATTTATGCTGAGTTTTGATTTTATTATCTTTGCATCGTAAATAAACCTTTAGGAAAAGATGACTTCAAGCGAAATAAGACAGCAATTTTTAGACTTTTTTAAACAAAAAAATCATAGAATCGTACCAAGTTCACCGGTAGTCCCTTTTGATGACCCGACACTGCTTTTTACCAATGCCGGCATGAATCAATTTAAAGATGTTTTCCTAGGTAGTGGTACAAGAGAATATAAAAGAGCTGCAGATACACAAAAGTGCATTCGTGTTAGCGGTAAACACAACGACCTTGAAGAAGTCGGGCATGATACCTATCATCATACCTTTTTTGAAATGCTGGGCAATTGGTCTTTTGGTGATTATTACAAAGCGGAAGCAATAGAATGGGCATGGGAGTTATTAACCGATGTTTGGAAACTGCCTAAGGAAAGACTTTGGGCAACTGTTTATAGAACAGACGACGAAGCTTTCGAATTTTGGAAAACAAAGACCGATATTGATCATAAACATATTTTAAGATTCGATGAAAAAGATAATTTCTGGGAAATGGGTGAAACCGGACCATGCGGGCCTTGTTCCGAAATTCATATAAATTTGAGCGACGATTACAATAATCCCAAATTTGTAAACGCCGGTGTACCTGAATGTATTGAAATCTGGAACCTGGTGTTTATTCAATATAACCGTGATGCAGAAGGGAAATTACATGAACTTCCTGCAAAGCATGTTGATACAGGTATGGGATTTGAAAGAGTATGCGCAGTACTTCAGAAGAAAAATTCAAACTATGATACTGATGTTTTCATGCCGTTAATAAATGCTGCGGCTGATTTATCCGGAATAAAATATGAAAAAGAAGAAAATAAAATTCCGATGAGGGTAATTTCAGACCATATAAGAACACTTACATTTGCAATTGCCGACGGAGCGGTGCCTGGAAATGACGGACGAGGTTATGTCCTAAGAAGAATTTTAAGGAGGGCCGCACGTTACGGTAGAAAATTAAATTTAAATAAACCATTTCTTTTTGAATTGGTTGATGTGCTTGTAGAAACAATGAGCAGCGTTTTTCCCGAAATAAAAGAGAAAAAAGATTATATTAAGAAAGTAGTGAAAGCCGAAGAAGAAAGTTTTAATGCAACATTAGACCGGGGAATTGAATTATTCGAGGAGTTAATAAAAGGATTGTCTAAATCCAACGGTAAAATAATTCCAGGTGAAGATGTATTTATGCTTTATGATACTTACGGATTTCCTGTTGACCTAACAAATATCATGGCTCTTGAGCACGGCTTTACAATAGATGAAACAGGATTTAATGAATTAATGGAATCGCAAAAACAAAGAGCAAGGGAAGCTTCAAAAGAAAAGTTTGCTTCTGTAAATATTTCAGTCGGTGATCTGAACTCATTCGAATTATTATCGCCTGTGAATTCCGAATTTACGGGCTATGATGAATTAAGATCAAAATCGAAAATAATAGGAAGAAAAAAGGAAAATGGAAATGAACTGATTATATTGGATAATACTCCTTTCTATGTTGAAGCCGGTGGACAGATTGATGATTTAGGCCTATTGATTGTAGGACAAAATTCTCTTAATGTTATTGACGTTACAAAGATTGAAAATAAAATAGTTCACGTAGTTGAAAATGATATTGATGTCCAGCTTATTCCGGGTACTGAAGTCATAGCTCAAGTAGATGAAAAGCGCCGGTGGGATATAATGCGTAATCATTCGGCAACTCACTTTTTAGATGCTGCATTAAGAAAAATATTGGGAACTCACGTTCATCAGGCCGGTTCTTATGTCGGGCCGGACAGGCTGCGTTTCGATTTTTCTCATTTTGCAAAATTAAGTGAGAGTGAATTAAAGAATATTGAATTATTAGTGAATGAACAGTTACGACGAAATATTCAAATACAGCACCACAGAAATGTTCCGTTCGACAAAGCTAAGAAAATGGGAGCTTTAATGTTTTTCGGTGATAAATACGGTGACTTTGTAAATGTAGTTCAGTTTGGCGATTTTAGTATGGAGTTTTGCGGCGGAACCCATGTTAAAAATTCGTCGCAAATAGGTTTGTTTAAAATCATCAGCGAATCTTCTATTTCCAGCGGCGTAAGAAGAATAGAAGCCGTAACGGGTGCCGGTGTTGAAAATTATCTTAATAATCAGATTAACCAGGTAAAATTATCCGAAGAAAAAATAGCTGAATTAATTGAAGAGAAGAAGAAACTGGAAAAAGAAATTTCCGAATTTAAATTAAAAGAAAAATTAGGTCAGCTGGACAATGTTTTTGTGAATCCAAAAGAATTGGACAATATCAAAATCTATAAAGCAAAAGTAAGCGCCGATAATATGGATGAACTAAAATCCTTTGGTGATGAACTGAGAAATAAAATTAAAAACGGTATCGGAGTTTTATTCACGGAAATAGACAGCAAAGTAGGAATAGTCTGTGTTGTGTCGGATGAATTAATAAAAGGGAAAAAATTAAGTGCGGGTAAAATAGTCGGTGAGTTGGCTAAACTTGTAGGCGGCGGCGGCGGCGGACGTCCTCATCTTGCAACTGCCGGAGGAAAAGATGTTGCTCAAATTTCTGCTGCTTTGGATAAAGTAGAAGAAATTATAAGTCGATTCATTGAATAATTAAAGAAATATTTTTATTTAAATTACATCAATTGCTGGTCTTTCAATCATAAATGTGAAATACCCAATTACTATTATTATTTTACTAAAGTACTCATTTAAATAAATATTTAGATATACCGGTTGTGTGAATTAAAAAGTATAATTATGAAAAACTGTTAAAACAGTTATTAATTACAATTCTAAG
>JBJKQE010000247.1:0-13259 GCA_046705645.1 Ignavibacteriaceae bacterium
CTATGGCTTATCTCTCCGATTTAAAGAATCATGATGTTAGAACGGAAGGAATGTCTTATGGAATGATGGTGGCTGTGCAATTAAATAAAAAAGATGTTTTCGACCGTTTGTGGCGGTGGGCTAAAAAATATATGCAGCACCAAGGCGGGCCGCGCGATGCATATTTTGCATGGAGCGTAAAACCTAAAACCGGCATACATAATTCTGAAGGCTCTGCATCAGACGGGGAACTTTACTTTATAACCGACCTACTGTTTGCTTCAAATAGATGGGGAAATAAGACCGGGATTAATTATTATGCTGAAGCAAGAAGAATTTTAGATGCAATGTGGAGTAAGAACGGAAAAGACGGAATAACAAATGTTATTAACGTTGAACAAAAAAAGATAACTTTTGTCCCCAACATTTCCGGGTATAACTGGACCGATCCTTCTTATTTTTTACCGGCTTTCTTTGAAGTATGGGCCGAGTATGCTAAAGACGGACACGAACAATTTTACCGGGATTGTGCGGACACTGCACGCGTTTTTCTTCACAGAGCATGCTCTTCACCAACCGGGCTTAATCCGGATATAACGGAATTTAGCGGGGCGCCGCGCAGCTTTAGGCGATTTCGTGCAGCTTTCCGTTTTGATTCATGGAGGGTTCCGATGAACATTGCAATGGATTACTCCTGGTTTGCAAAAGACAAAAAATGGCAGCAGGATTACTGCAAACGGATTCAAAACTTTCTTTTCTGCAGAGGGATTAATAAATTTGAAGATCAGTACAACATAGATGGAACGCTTCCGGATTTTATTCTTCCTGCTGGCGGTTACCGTACACTTCGTCATTCATTGGGATTGGTTGCTACAGCCGCAGCAGCATCTATAATGGGAACGCAGGCAAAAAGCTGGAAATTTGTTGATGCCGTATGGAATGCTAAACTGGAACCATATTCCGATGGTTATTTTGATCCTTATTATGACGGACTTTTATACTTGTTTAGTTTAATGCATCTTAGCGGAAACTACAGAATTATTACACCTGAAATGAACGGTAAATAATTTTTGAAAGTACAGCTGATAATCTTGAGTTTTAATATTGACAGAAATTGTTTTTATAAGCTAAGTATTTTAACAACAACTTTATAAACTTTTAAGGGAGTTAAAATGAATGAAATTAATATCATTAATATGAAAACAAAAATTACGTACAGATTTTTATATCTGCTTTTAACCTTCCTTACCGTATTTTTTACTTCTACTTTTTCCGAATCTAAAAGAACTAGTGATGAAAAATCTGAAAACGAAAACCTGCTCAAAGTCTCGGGAGATCACATAGTAAATCAAAAAGGTGAAACTATTGTTCTGCGCGGATTCGGGTTAGGCGGTATGCTGCACATGGAAAATTTTATCGACGGTTATCCTTATAATGAAGAATCGATGAGGGAAGGTCTGCTGAAAGTACTCGGCCGAAAAAAATATGATCTTTACTTCGATAATTTCCTTAAAAGCTATTTTACCGAACCGGATGCGGAATATATTCACAGTCTCGGACTAAACCTGGTTCGCATACCAATCAATTATCATCTATTTGAAGATGATATGAATCCGGGAGTAATTAAACAAGAAGCATTTAAATATTTGGATAAAGTTATTGACTTGTGTGCAAAGCATCAAATTTATACTATTATCGATCTTCATGCTCTCCCGGGCTCTCAAAACCAGCATTGGCATAGCGACAATCCCACCGATAAAGCATTATTTTGGGTATATAAAGAATTTCAAGACAGGGTTGTACATTTATGGGAAGTTATTGCAGCCCATTACAAAGACCAGCCCTGGGTTGCCGGTTATGATTTAATAAATGAACCTGCCGATCCTTCGGGCGAGAAATTAGTACCTTATTACAAACGGCTGTATGATGCTATCAAAAAAGTCGATCCCAACCATATTATGTTCCTTGAAGGAGATAATTACGCAAAAGATTTCAGCCATTTTACCGAAGTCTGGGATAACGTTGTTTATACTAATCACGATTATGCACTTCCCGGGTTTACCGGAGATTATCCCGGATATATAAACGGAGAATATTATGACAAGAATACACTTGAGAAAGAGTTTCTAGCAAAATCCGAATTTATGCTTTCCCATAAGGTCCCGATTTGGGTCGGTGAATTCGGTCCGGTTTATACAAATGATCCCGAAAAAGATGGATCTCGTTACCGGGTACTTAAAGATCAGCTGGCTTATTACAAAAAGTACAAAGTAAGCTGGTGCATCTGGCTGTATAAGGATTTGGGTTTGCAGGCAATTTTACACCAGAAAAAAAGTACACCTTATATGAAGCTGATTGCATCATTTTTGAAAAAGAAAGAATATCTTGGAGCCGATGCGTGGGGATCATCAGATAAAAATATACGGCAGGTAATTGAACCGATGGAAAAGCTTTTTGAAAAAGAATTCCCGAATTATAATCCATATCCAAACGGTCAGAAAAGACATATAGCCCTCCTTGTAAGGCATATCCTGATTTCCGAGGCTCTTGTGCCTGAATATTGTAATTTGTTTAAAGGATTATCCGATAAAGAACTAATTTCACTTGCCCGATCATTTCGCTTTGAAAATTATGTAAAGCGTGTAAAGCTTGAAAGCATTTTAAGTGGTAAGGAATAGTTAATTATAATTGAGATTTTAAGTCTATTACTAAAACAACCGGATTATAATTCGTAATATAAAATGAAATTGCTCTCAAATTGGAATTTCATCATTATCGGACTTTAAACAATATTTTTAAATTAAGACAAGCCTATTGCCTTTGAAATTTAGAACATTGTTATATTGTCAGATTATGTTTTATATTTAAGAATTGCCAACATATACGTTAATTCCAATTAAGTATTTTAAAAATGTGTTTAATGGATATTGAAAATTTGGAAAATATTACGCCTTGTAAAAAATTGATTAAAAAAAACAAACATATTTGTTAGATAAATTACTTCATAAATAATAAATGTTCAACACATAAGATGCATTTTAATGACAACGCCGAATCACATAGCGCAAGGTTTTCTTCTTACAAGGTGGACAAAGAAAAAATGGCTGATAATTTCAGCAGTGGTTTTAAGTGCCGTGCCGGATCTGGGCAGGTTGTTCCAATCGGATCCCGGTAACTGGAATTTGTTTTACCATTGGGCTCATAATGCATGGTATTGTTATCTCATTCCTTTCTGGAATCTTCACATTGCAGAGGATTATTTAATACACAAACGCAGTGGCGGATGGCAGCCATGGACAATTTGGGTAGAAATTATTTCATGGTTATTTATGGCAGTAATATACATTAGAACAATAAAAAAAGAAAAAGCAAGAACTTAAAGGCATCAATTTTTTAATTCCGATAAAAGACAAAATTATTTATTTGCTTCTCCTCTGCAAATTTCTATTTATAGCCTCTCAACAAACTTAAATTACCTCTAAGTACTTATAAACAAATAAATTCCCAAACAATTTTTTACACTTTTTAATACAGCTAAATAAATTTTTTGATTTTTCGATTATTAAGATAGAAAATAATAGTTTCTTAACAGGGTAAGACCGTTTAATTATTATCTATAAGACCCGGATTGAGATACTAAATTAATGTATATAGAAATAAAAGATAAATGAAAGATCTTTGATGGAAGGACAACCGGAAATATTGCAAAAGTTTATTGACGTTCATACGTGGCTTTTGCGAGTAGCTTTAAAAAACGACAACCTTCATAAAGACATAATAAAAAATGCCATAGAAGCTGCCGCCGAACATTTTAACCTGCCTTTTAACGAAGTAAGCAGTATTATAAGTGCATCAAAATTCAGATACTCTGATGATCAAATGCCCATAATAGAATTTTATTATAATTTTATTAGGAATATGCAGGTATCATCAAATGCAGTAACCGAATTTAAAATATAAAAAGGCATTTCATATTTAATTATAAAATGCCTTTATACAAAAAGATTTTAAAAGGATTAATTTAATACTCGGGAAAAACTAAACTTCAATCTCTTTTCTCTCTACATGAGTTAACCAGTTGTATTTATCTTCAGTTTGGCCGTAATGGATTGATGTTAGTTTTTCAAAGAGTTTTAAATCCAACTCTCCGGCTTTGCCGTTATTAAAGGTCATTTCAAAACCTTTATAATTCAGCCAACCAACAGATGAAATTATTGCGGCAGTGCCTGTGCCGAATACGCCGACTACATTTCCCTTCTTATATTCAGATACAACCTCATCAATGCTGATCAACCGTTCAGAAATATTTAAACCCCAATCTTTTAAAATATGTATTACGGAATCGCGGGTAACACCCGGCAAAATGCTGCCGTTAAGTTTTGGTGTAACAACTTCATCTTTAAACCTAATAAAGATGTTCATTGTACCCACTTCTTCAATATATTTTTGTTCCACACCGTCAAGCCAAAGTACTTGTGTATATCCTTTTTTATGCGCCTCTTCTGCTGCAAGTAAACTGGCAGCATAATTAGCCGGAGTTTTGCATTCACCTAATCCTTTTCTTACTGCTCTAACATATTCATCCTGAACTAAAATTTTTACCGGCTTAAAACCTTCGGGATAATATGCACCAACAGGAGAAAGGATAATGAGCAGCTTATATTGTTTAGAAGGTCTTACACCTAAGAATGGTTCCGTACCAAAAACAAAAGGCCGAATATACATAGATTCGCCTTTTTTTGTCGGGATCCAATCTTTTTCAACGTATATCAATTCATTTAACGCATGAAGCAAAAATTGCGGATCAATTTCCGGAATACAGACTCTTCTGGCTGAGTTATTTAATCTTTGAATATGCTTCTCCGGTCTAAACATAACTGCTTCCCCGGCTTCAGTTTTAAAGGCTTTTAAACCTTCAAAAATTCCTTGTCCGTAATGCAGAAACATTGTCCCGGGATGTATAGAAAGATTTTCTAGCTTTTTAATAGTAGGATTATGCCATCCCTTTTCAGGATTAAAATCCATTTCAAAGACATGGTCAGTAAAAATTTTTCCAAAGCCTAAATTTTCAGGGATGTCAACAGGTCTTTTCCTTTCCACTAAATCATATTTAATTTTCTCCATAACGACCACCAAATTTTTTTATGATGAAATTCTATAACACATTTTACAAAAATTAATTGAGAATTTAAAATTAACTGCCCGGTGGAGGGCTACCGGGCATGGGGAAGATTCATTAAGGGGGGGTAAACTTAATGAATCGAATCGGTTAAAAGTTAATATTTTATATTATTATAATCAATAAATTTTATTAAACGGTATCTTCAGAAAGCGTGTTTTGAACCCTTTTATAATTGCTATTTAGCAATCTGCTAGCTTGATTAGAAAAGCACTGTCCATAGGAAATAATCTAGAATGAGAATCATTGCGGATGACATAACAAATGAACGGATAGTTGCTAATCCGACACCTTCAGCGCCGCCTTCGGTTCTAAACCCGATATGACATCCGAGAAGTGCCGTTACAGCTCCGAAGAAAACAGTTTTCACCAAACCTGAAATTAAATCCCCGATCAAAAAAAATCTTTTTACCGAAAGGAAAAAGACGGCAAATGAAACTCCTAGGAAATAATTTGATACGATAAAAGCTCCGAAAACTGCAATGGTATCTGCAAAGATAACAAGCAAAGGAAGCATTATTACTGAGGCTAAAAAACGCGGCATAGCTAAATATCTAACCGGACTTATGGCCATCGTTTCAAGAGCATCAATCTGTTCGGTAACCTTCATAGTTCCTAATTCGGCTGCAATTGAAGCACCGACACGACCGGCAATTACAATACCTGTCAACACAGGGCCAAGTTCCGTAATTATTGCCCTGCTCGTCGATGCACCTAGAAATGATAAGGGTGCAATGCCTTTTAATTGATAAGCTGCCTGCCAGGCTGCTACCGCACCGGTGAATATGGCTATTATTAAAACAAGAGGCAAGGAGTTTACACCAATGTGTTCCATCTGATAAACAATAATACTTTTACTTCTGGGTATCATTGGAAAACTTTTTATAATTCCCCAAAACAATTGGGAAATTTGTCCAATCTCCCTAATAAAATTTAAGGTCTTCTTACCGAGATTTTGTAAAAATTTTTTAATCACTAAAAAACTTTGGATTTTATTAGACCAATTTAATAAAAATTACATGGATTTCTATCTTTATCTTTTTGTTATAAAAATAAAAGAGTTTAAATGAATTTTTAATTTATAGAAATTATATTTATCCTTACATTTTCTTATCTTGATTTCTACAAAAAAACTTTTTTTGAAACCAAATAAACTTTAAGCGGATAAAAAGATTACAAAATATCATATTTTTACAACGATTGTTTGTCTATTAATAACTCATTATTATGTACCGAAAACCAAAATGATACATGAGAATATTTTATTAAAATAGAATCTTATTTTAAGATTCGAACTAAGTAAACTAAAAAAGAATGTTTTTAAAGACTAATTAATTATAAACAAAGGGATTAAAAGAATTCTCTAAATGAAAATAAAGATAAAATAATCCCTTCATTTTTTAGCATATATTATTTAATTTCTTAGCATTATTGTTGATGCTTAAAATACGTCTCCTACATTTTATTGAAAGAAAATGGAACAAACCACTGAAAATCTAAAAGATATGAACAAGGATAATTATATATCTGAGTTAATAGTTCAAGCGCCGGTAGGAATTTTAACTTTTTCTGTAGATTGGAAAATAAATTATTACAATGAAATATTTGTCAAGTATGCCATACTTTATCAATTCGAACACGCATCCTTAAAAGGCATAAACATACTCGAAGCTGATCTATTTCCGGGAATAGATCTAAAAGAAGAATTGCATGAATTAAGAAACGGACTGTCATTTGAAAAAATAGTTAAAAATATTTCAACACTTGATAGGGGAACCATAAGTGTTGTTGTAAAAGGCTCGCCGTTATTTGAAAGTAATCATTTCAACGGAGGAATTTTAATTTTAGAAGATTTGAAAATTGTTCCGACAGTTCGATCGAAAGAAGAATTGCAGACTAATCAGATAGGCAATATACTTTCCAAAATTAATGATCTGGTTTTTATAACAGACAGTACCGGTAAAATAAAGTTTTCTTTCGGAAAAAGCATTGATAAATTAAACTTGCCCTTATACAGCTTAAACGACCTGCAGATAAACCAGATATTTGATACGAATGTAAACGAAAATATTAAGAAGGGATTTGAATCGGCAGTATCCCTAAAAAGATCCGAAAAATTAATTACACACTTAAGATTAAAAGGGGAAGAGTATTCTTTCGAATGCAGAATAGAACCTCTTGTAAACTGGCGTGATCAGATACAGTTCTTATTTTTCTTCTTCAGCGATATCTCCGATTTTGAAAAAGAAAGAAAAATATTAGAAGGCGAAATCAGCGAACTAAAACAATATCAATTGATAACCGATTCGGTTTCCGATGCAATTTTCGCATTAAACTCAAACGGCGATATTATATTCTGGAATAAAGCTTCGGAATTATTATTCGGATATACCCGCAGCGAAGTTTTCGGAAAATTTTTCGGGAAGGCTTTTGATGTTTTTGATCATGAATATTTTGACGGGGTTAGAGAACAACTGGAAAATTCCAAAAGCTGGAAAATAATCTTAACTGTTTATAAGAAGGACGGTAAAAAAGAAATTATTGAAGCTAAGTTTTCACAGACCAATAATTCTTCCGGGACAATAGTAGTCGTCTGCAGCAATATAACCGAAAGAGCAACTACCGAACAACTGGTAAAAGCATCCGAAGAAAAATTTAAATCAATAGTTGCGTTGGCTTCGGAGTTAATTTGCAGCTTAGACATTAACGGAAAAATTATTTATGCCAATGGTGCTTTTATAAATACTTTTAAATATTCCGAAAATGAAATACTTTCAAAAAATATAAAGGACATTATTTCCCAGCCTTATTTGAAAGATCATGGATTTAATTTAAAGCTTTTTGAAAGCCCGGGGATAAAGGAATTTGAGATAGAAGGTGTAACAAAAGCCGGCGAGCTGATTTATCTTGATGCAACTATTTCACCTGCCTTTCATAATAACAGACTTAGTTATTTTAATTTGATATTTGCCGATCATACCCAAAAGCAGGTAACTCAAAAGAATTTGATGATTTTCCTTTCAATGTTTAATGCCTTTTTAGACGGAGTTGCGGCTGAATGTGAAGGGAAAATAATTTTAACAAACGAAGCTTTCGCAAAAATTTTCGGATACAATAATTCCAATGAAATGCTTGAAAAGGATTTATTTGATCTGGTTTCGGTAAATGACATTCCGAAGGTAACCAGTTATTTTCAATTGATCGGTAAAAACATGGAAATCCCGGAAAGGTTTGAGTTCCTTGCCAGAAGAAAAGATAAATCAAACTTTTATGCTGAGATTTCATTATCGGCATTTGAAAGCGATAACAAAATATATGTGGTTATGGTTGCTAGGGACATTACGGAACGGAAACGTTCGCAACAGGCAATTAGAGAATCCGAAGAAAAGTACCGCAATCTAACAGAAAATATCGATGACTTTCTTTATACTTTCGAAAAAATAGGCAGCTTTTTAAGACCCGTATTTTATACTTCATCGGTTGAAAAGATTACGGGTTATAACCAAACCGATTTTCTTGATGATTCCAGACTGATTTTTAAAATTATCTATCCAGATGACTTTTTGTCGCTGAGAAAAAAGCTTAGTAATCTTTTAAGGAGTAGGATACAATTATCGGGCGAGTTCGAGTTTAGAATTATTAATAAGCATGGTAATATTGTATGGATTAGAAATAAAGTAAATATAATCCGCGACCATGAAGGTAAGATTCAAAAAATTTACGGACTGGTCAGCGATATTTCCTTAAGAAGAAATGCAGAAGACGAATTGAAACGTTCTACGGAAAATTTAGTAAAACTTAATGAAACTAAGGACAGATTCATTTCAATTATTTCTCATGATTTAAGAACACCTTTCAGCTCCATTCTCGGTTTTACGGATTTACTATTAAGCGATAGTGAATTAACGGAAATAGAAAAAAAACAATACATCGAGTTTATTAAAGAATCTTCAAAATCAATGTTATCTTTAGTTAATTCACTTCTTGACTGGACCAGACTGCAGACAGGGCGAATTCGATTTGAACCCGAAAAGATAGAAGCTTATACTATAATAGACAGTTCACTTAATGCTTTATCGGGTGTTGCATTTCAAAAAAATATTGAAATTATTTCAAATGTGGAAAGAGATACAATTATTTTTGTCGACAAAGATTTAATGCTGCAGGTTTTCAATAACCTGATTTCCAATGCAATTAAATTTACTCCTAAGCATGGTTTAATAACTATTTCGGTAAATCCTTCACCGCGAATGAGGTTTATTGAATTTTCCATAAAAGACACAGGAGTCGGTATAAAACCGGATGATATAAAGAAATTATTTAAAGTAGATTCTAAGTTTACTTCCGAAGGCACCGAGGGTGAAAAAGGTACCGGATTAGGCCTTACGCTGGTTAACGAAATTATTGATAAGCACGGCGGAGAGATTTGGGTGGAAAGTGAATATGGCAATGGTTCGGAGTTTAAATTCACACTTCCTATTGCCTCTGCTAATATTCTTTTAGTTGACGACAGTAAAACAGATAGGCTACTTTATTCGAAGATCCTTAAGAATATAACCCCCGACTACAAAGTTGATATTGCATCGGATGGGAAAGAAGCAATTGAAAAAATATTAACATCTCCTCCGGCTCTTGTAATAACCGACCACATAATGCCGGTTATGAACGGTTATAATCTTGTACTCGAAATTAAAAAGGCCGAAATAAAAGGAAAGCCTCCTGTTATGATATTAAGCGGCGATCTGGATAGAGAAATTGTTGAAGAATATCACGAGCTTGGTGTTGAATATGTATTTCAAAAGCCGGTCAATTTAAATAGCTTTAAACAGGCGGTAGAAAAATCTCTTAGAAAGGGAATAACAGGGAACTAAAAACCACTTCTTTCCTGCTGAAATTATTTTGAATATGGCAGAGTAATTGTAAAAGTAGCACCCGGTTTGTTTTCGGAAGCAAGATCGGAAGGGCTTTCAACCCTAATGCTGCCGTTATGTTTTTTAATAATTTGACTTACTACGGATAATCCCAAACCTGTTCCTTCATAACTTTTTTCTTTTATGTTCGAAGCCCTGAAAAAATCGGTAAATATTTTTTCCAAATCCTGGGAAGGAATTCCAATTCCATTATCACTTATTTGAATAATTTCTTCTTTCTGATTATTTGTAAATGTTATTTCCACCAAGCCGTTATTCCCCACATATTTTACCGCATTACCTATTAAGTTAGAAAATGCTATTTCCAATAATATCTTGTCTCCCTTTATAGTTCCATTGAATGTTCTTCCGTCAATAAAATTAAGCATAATATGTTTGGCTTTAATTATTGCAACCAGCTTTTTAATTGTTGAAACAACTATTTTATTTACTTCAACTTCTTCCAAAGTAATTTCATCAAGAAGTCTTAATTTGGAAATTTTTAAAACATCATTTATCATATCAATTGCTTCGCCCGATCTTATTTTAGCTCTGTTCAATCTTTCTTCTACTTGTTTATCCAACGGACCGAGAAATTTCTTTAAGATAACATCAAGATAAGAGTACACTGCATTAAGAGGGGTTTTAATTTCATGAACGATTCCGATTATATATTTCTGTTTTTCAACCTCGGCAGTATTTAACTTATCAATTGTTTCAATAAGCTCCTGTTCAATTTGATATAACTGTCTGGCAATCTTATTAGCAAGAAAAACACTTATAAAAATTACGAATGTAAATACTACATCATAAGCTATAAGAAATTTAATGCTGTTATATAAAGGAAATGAAAGTAATCCATTAATCTGCTGGTGAGGGATAAATCCAAGATATTCTCCAAAAACCAGGATATTAAAAAATACGACTACAATTCCTGCAACAGAATAAATAACTACTTCAGGAAGAATTAAACTGCCTATAATCATATGAAACACAAAAAGCATAAAAAGAGGTGTTTCAATAGTCCCGGTAAAATAAACAATTAATCCAAGGGCAGTCAGGTCTAACATCATCTGCAAAAGTGAAAAATGAAGCGGGTTAAAATGTCCGGGTTCGCATTTTATAAATCTTCTTACATACTGCAGAATTAAATTGTAAATTAAAATTGAGATATCAATAACAGATAGAGCTATATTCTGGGTCCGGGTAAATTCCAGTCCGAGGATAAATTCTGATGAAATTAGAAATAAAAATAACATAAGTACGGCGCCGTAACGAAGCTTGATAAGCCACAAATTACGTTTTCTTATGGCATCCCAATACTCAACATAACGATTAGCCCAGGAAGGAACGAGTGATAACATTTATTCCCCGTATTTTAAATTTTTTATTTATTCCTGAAAATATTTTTCCGAATAATATTACTCTCCCTTTTTTGAGGGAGAGAATTTATAAATTATTTTAATTTAATATACAAATTAGGAAATATATTTTCCTCTTTTGGTATAATGTGTATGCAATAACTTATGCGAAAGTTCACTGCAGGGACCTTCTTTCAGAAAATTTTCATAAATATAATTTATATGCGGGTTCTCATGCGACTTTCTTACAGGCAATTCAGTTTCTTCAGCATAAATTGCCTTTGCTCGTTTCTTTCTTATTTCTTCGTTGGTTGGGATAGGCTGACCTCCACCGCCTAAACAGCCGCCCGGGCAAGCCATGATCTCTACAAAATGGACATCACTCAATTCTCCGCTTTTTAACATTTCCATTACTTTTTTAGCATTGGCAGTCCCATGTGCTACAACAAATTTTAATTCAACACCTTCAAGGAATTGATACTTTTCAACACAATTTTCTAATTTTATGGAAGCCTGTTTAACACCTTCAAACCCGCGGCAGGGTTCTATAATTAAATTTTTAAACGGAACCTCCCTGCCTGTTACCAATTCGTAGACGGTTCTCAATGCTGCTTCCATTACACCTCCGGTAGCGCCGAAAATTAATCCGGCTCCGGAAGCATCTCCGAAAGGTTCATCGAAATTAGACTTGGGCATTTCTGGTAAATATATTCCAGCTTCTTTAATCATTTTAGCCATTTCACGCGTAGTTAGTCCATAATCTACATCTTTATAGCCGGAGGCGTTCATCTCCGGTCTGTTGCATTCAAACTTTTTGGCGGCACAAGGCATTAAGGCTACAGTAACAATATCGGCAGGGCTAATGCCTGCTTCTTTTGCATAAAATGTTTTCATAAGAGCGCCGAACATCTGCTGCGGCGATTTAGCGGTAGACAAATAATCAAGATATTCAGGATAAAAATGTTCAATAAACTTTATCCAGCCTGGAGAACATGAAGTGAACTGCGGAAGTTTAACAGATTCATCTTTACTGACAATTACTTTTCTTAATCTGTTCAATAATTCAGTGCCCTCTTCAATTATTGTAAGGTCGGCTGTAAAGTTTGTATCAAACACTCTGTCAAATCCGATTCTTCTTAAAGCAGTGTTCAATTCACCGGTAAACGAATGGCCGGGTTCAATTCCAAATTCTTCCCCGATCGCAGCCCGGGGAGATGGGGCAGTTTGAATAATTACATGCTTTTTAGGGTCATCAATCGCTCTCCATATTTCATCCGAAGGATCATTTGCACGAAGCGCCCCGGTTGGACAGCGGTTAATACATTGACCGCAATTTATACATATTACTTCTGCCAAAGGTTTATCGAGAAAAGTTCCTATGTGTGTTTCATGCCCCCTGTTTATTGCTTCAAGTACACCGACTTCCTGTAAATCAATACATGTTCTTACACAGCGTTTGCACAGAATACATTTACTCATGTCCCTAACAACAGCCGCCGAGGATTTATCTACTTCGTACCTTGGATTTTCATCATGACCGAATGTATAATTATCAACTCCGTATTCTTTTGCAAGAGACTGCAGTTCACAATTTCCGTTTCTAAAGCATGAATAACATTCACCATAATGTTCGCTTAATAAAAGATCTATTATATGTCTTCTTGCTTTTCTTACCATTTCGGTAGAAGTTCGGATTTTAATAGGAGAAGTAATTGGAAATGAACATGCTGTCTGAAGAGTTTTCATACCTTCCACATCCACAACACAAATTCTACATACTCCGGCTATACATAAATCAGGGTGATGACATAGAGTAGGAATATGAATTTG
>JBJKQE010000248.1:0-11972 GCA_046705645.1 Ignavibacteriaceae bacterium
TAAACTCTGATTGGTTTGTGACTGCCGGAGGTGATGGATTTGTTTCTAGAGTTGATCCTGAAAATCCTAACATTATTTATGCTGAATCTCAGTATGGCGGTTTAGTAAGGTATGATAGAAAGAGCGGTGAAATGATGGGCATTCAGCCGCAGCCGGGGAAAGACGAATCTCCATTAAGATGGAATTGGAATTCGCCTCTTATCATAAGTCCTTTTTCCCATACGACTTTATACTTTGGTGCAAACAAATTATTTAAAAGTACTGATATGGGAAATTCCTGGACTGAAATCAGCGGAGACTTAACTCGTCAGTTAGACAGAAATAAACTTCATGTTATGGGAAAAATTTGGGGCGTTGAAGCTGTTGAGAAAAATGCATCGACATCTTTTTACGGTAATATTGTTGCGTTAGCGGAATCACCTGTAAAAAAAGGTTTACTCTATGCAGGCACCGATGATGGATTAATTAATGTAACTGAAAATGAAGGGAAGTCATGGAAGAAAATAGAAAGTTTTCCAGGCGTTCCGGACACTTCCTATGTAAGTTATATTACTGCTTCACAATTTGATGCTAATACTGTTTATGCTTCTTTTGATAATCACAAACGCGGTGACTTTAAACCATATATTCTAAAAAGTACTAATGCCGGGAAAACATGGAAATCAATCAGCAGTAATCTTCCTGAAAATGGATATGTTCATGTAATTGCCGAAGATTTTAAGGATCCGAATCTTTTATTTGCCGGAACTGAGTTCGGCGTTTTCTTTTCAGATGACGGTGGTGAAAAATGGATTCAACTGAAAGGCGGTTTACCAACGGAAGCTGTTATGGATATAGCAATTCAAAAAAGAGAAAACGATTTGGTCTTAGCCACTTTCGGCAGAGGATTTTACATCCTTGATAATTATTCACCTTTAAGAAATTCAGGCGAAACTAAATTAAAAAAAGACACTAAACTTTATCCGATTAAAGAAGCTTTAATGTTTATTCCTTCCCAGCCTTTGGGAGATGTTGGAAAAGGTTTTCAAGGCGAGTCTTATTTTACTGCCCCAAATCCTCCATTTGGTGTAACTTTTACTTATTATTTAAAATCTACTATTAAAACCAAAAAAGAATTAAGGCGTGAAAAAGATAAGAAACTTGAGAAAGAAGGAAAACCGGTGGCTTTTCCAAGTGATGCAGAATTAAGAACTGAAGATTTAGAGCCGGCTCCGTATTTACTTTTCAAAATTTACGATGAGAATGGAAATGAGGTTAGAGAATTAAAAGCCAATGCAGTTTCCGGTATTCACAGAATTACATGGGATTTAAGATATCCGTCTCCCGATCCCGCAACATTAAAGCCTGTAAGTAATGAAGAAGAATTCCAGCAGCCTTCCAGTGGAATGCTGGCGATGCCGGGAAATTATAAGGTAATTGTGTATAAAAATGTTGATGGTGTATTAACTCAAATTGCAGGACCCGAAACTTTCAAAGCTGAAGTACTTGGATTTACAAGTCTTCCTGCAGAAAATAGAACTGCATTAGTACAGTTTCAAAAGAAAGTCTCTTTGCTGAGCGGTACGGTTTTAGGATCAATAAATGCTGCCAGAGATTTATCAAAACGAATATCTTATATAAAGACTTCATTATTAAATACTATGGATGTTTCTCCGGATTTAATGATACAGGCTGATTCAATTGAAGCGAAGACAAATAATATTCTTCTTAAATTAACCGGGAACCAAAGCTTAATTGACAGAAATATTAATACTTTGCCGGCAATAAGAGATCGTGTTCAACAAATAATTTATGATGAGTGGCAGTCAACTTCAGCTCCGACTGAAACTCAAGAAAATGCATATAATATTGCTGCTGATGAATTTACGCCGGTTCTTGCACAATTAAAAGAGTTATTGAAAGTCGATGTAGTAAAACTTCAAAATCAAATGGAATCGATCGGCGCACCCTGGACTCCAGGTGCAATCCCGGATTGGCATAAATGAAAAAGAGTTTTAAATAATATTTTTTTAAATAATGTTTATTAAATGAGAGTAATTAAATTATCTTATATAATCTTTAAATTCCGTAATACAGCAAAGGTTACTTAATATGAAGTTATTGCTAATATCAGGCGAATAATTATTCTTTGATGTTCATTTTACAATTATCACAATTGTTGCAGATAGGTTCATCATTAAATCCAAAATATTCGGATATAAAAACCCGTCTGCATTTCTCTCCTCTGAAATAATTTACAACGGAGAGTAATTTCTTATTGTCGCTCAATAATTTTTCTTTTAATCTATCTTCATTCAATAGTTCTTCAGGCAGTTCGTCGATGATATTTATATTATGATTTTCCAGGGATCCTTCAATTACTCCGTACCGGTCAAGCATTCCGATTGCAGTCTCAATTCTAAAATCCTTTCGATTTTTAAAATTCATTTGTTCGCGAAGATGTTCAATACCTTCGACGGAGTTTACCGCGTGAAGATCTCTTTTTAACAGATCATAAAGTGCGGAATAAAAGTCGGTGCTGGGATTAGACCACTTTATAAATTCCATTTGAGTATATAAATCATCCTGATTGTAAAGCAGCATACAAAGTGAATTATTCCCGTCTCTTCCTGCTCTTCCTATTTCCTGGTAATAAGCTTCAATAGAAGAGGGAACTTCCGCATGAATAACAAATCGAATATCAGGCTTATCTATTCCCATTCCGAAAGCATTTGTTGCAAGGATTAGATCTTGGTTATCGGATAGAAAATCTCTCTGCATTTGTTTACGCTGTTTATCAGATAATTTTCCGTGATAAACTCCGTGGTTGTATCCATTATCTTTTAATTTCTGAGAAATATTTTCTAATGTTTGAATCAAAGCGAAATATATTATGCCTGAACCTGAATAATTATTTAGTACTGAAACAATTGCAGCATATTTTTCTTTTTCATCGAATACATCGATTGCTTCAAGGCGGAGATTAGGACGTTCGATTCCTTGATGAAATATTTTAATTTCATCTTTCTCGATATTTAATTTTTCAATTATATCCTGTTGAACTTCGTGGGTTGCTGTTGCTGTTAATGCTATTGTTAAAGGATTATTCATAATTTTTCTGAATTCACCTATGCGTGAGTAATCCGGCCTGAAATCATGCCCCCATTCCGATATACAATGTGCCTCATCTATGGCCAATAAAGAAATATTTGCCGATTTTATTTTATCAACAAATTCTTGTTTTCTAAATCGTTCCGGCGTTACGTATAAAAGCTTAATCTTACCTTCAACAAAATCATTAAGTCGAGAATTGCGTTCTTGCTTTGAAACAGTAGAATTTATAAAATGTGCAGGAATTTTTTTCTTTCTTAACGCATCCACTTGATCCTGCATTAAAGCGATTAAAGGGCTTATAACAATTGTTCCGCCTTCAAAATACATTGCCGGGACTTGATAGCATAACGACTTACCTCCGCCGGTCGGCATTAGAACAAGACAATGCTTTTTATCATATATAATTCTATTAATAATTTCTTCCTGCAAGCCGCGGAAAGAATTATAGCCGAAATATTTTTTAAGTAACTCTATCATCTTTATTTATTAAAAATGAAAAATGTTAAGTGCAAAGATAATATTATGTTTCATAAATTTAATTGTTTTAATTCAAATCTCTATTCATTTAATTTTTTCATAACTTTCTTTGGTTGGTAATTTAAAAATTTAAAGAGGGATCGATATTCTTATAAAATTATTGGACAAGCAGCAGGGAGGATTGAACCGGCGCCTGATTCTGTTTGCAATGATGCTTGCAAATTTTATGTCCGCTGTGGAAGCTACAATAGTGGCTACAGCAATCCCGACCATAGTTAGTAGTTTGGGCGGATTCACTCTCTTTACATGGGTATTTTCTGCATTCCTTTTAACGCAAGGAGCGACCATTCCTCTTTATGGAAAGTTGTCCGATATTTACGGCAGAAAAAAAGTTTTCGCTTTCGGAGTCTTCTTATTTATTATTGGTTCCGCTTTATGCGGATTTGCAAGAAATATGTATGTGTTGATTCTTTTTAGAGCAATACAAGGTATTGGAGCCGGAGCAGTGCTGCCGACAAGCCAGACAATTATTGGAGATATTTACAACCTTGAAGAACGCGCACGCGTGCAGGGATATGTAGCCAGTGTATGGGGTGTTTCTGCTGTAACTGGTCCGGCTATTGGCGGAATAATTGTACAAAATTTTCATTGGGCATGGGTGTTTTTTATAAACATTCCAATCGGGCTAATCTGTGTTTTAATTACTTATATGTATTTCCACGAAGATGCTGAAACAATCGGTTTACTTTCCAGGAAAAAACTTTATTTTGAAGAAAGTGAGAGCGTATCTGCAAAATCCAAAAAGATTAAGATTGATTATGCCGGTTCTGTGCTTTTGATAATTGCAGTCTCGTGTTTCCTTATACCTTTACTGGAAGTAGGAAGTGTTTGGGAATTTGCTGATTTAAGATTTATAGGAATGATTTTTCTGTCTATGATACTTTTTAATGTTTTCCGTATTGTTGAGCAGAGAGCAGAAAATCCTATTATACCTTTTTCGTTGTTAAAATCATCTGTAATATTTTTCCCCAATCTAATTTCGTTAATAGTAGGTGTAGCAACTTTAGCTGTAAGTTCTATTATTCCAATGTTTGCACAAGGAGTTTTCGGTACAACGGCAATTGTGGCGGGATTCCTTTTAGCCTCGATGTCTGTCGGCTGGCCTTTGGCTTCCAGTATTTCAGGTAAATTAATAATTAAAACGGGATTTAGGTTTACTGCTATATTAGGTGCGTTTGTACTTTTTGCCGGTTCATTGTTAATGCTGGTAATTAATCAAAGCTCAAGTCTTGCGGAAATAGTCTTTTTTGTTTTCATTATAGGGCTTGGACTCGGATTTTCCTCTACAGCATCAATTGTGGTTGTGCAGCATGCCGTACCATGGGAAAAAAGGGGAGTGACAACAAGCTCCAATTCTTTCATGAGAATGCTCGGTAGTACTCTTGGAGCTACATTATTCGGCGGATTATTGAATTTTCATATAAGTGCTAATTTGCCGGCAACTAAAAAAAGCTTGGATATAATCAAAATATTAATAGATCCGGTTCAAAGAATTAGATACCCGTCATCATTCATCTTAGAATTAAAAAATATTTTAGCCGGAGCAATACACATTGTCTATTTTTATTTAGCCTTAATTGTTTTTCTAGGAATTTTTGTCGCTTATTTGGTTCCGAAAGAAGTTAAAGAAGGAAGTGTTTGAAGAGCAATAAATATTATTATTAAAAATTTAAAATTATTTTTCAGATATTCTTTGCTTGATATTGGATACTCGATATAATCCGATATCGAATATCCAGTATCTAGCAGGCAATCATTTATTTCTATTCCTTCTTCATCTTCTCAATAAACGGCGTAATCAAATCGATCGGAACAGGGAATAAAATTGTCGAATTTTTATCCGAAGAAATTTCAGTTAATGTTTGAAGGAATCTTAATTGAATAGCAACCGGGAATTTTTGAATAACTTCGGCAGCTTCCGAAAGTTTTTGACTTGCCTGGAACTCGCCTTCCGCATTAATAATTTTTGCACGTCTTTCGCGTTCAGCTTGCGCCTGTATTGCAATTGCGCGCTGCATTTCCGGCGGCAGATCAACCTGTTTGACTTCTACAGCAGTTACTTTAATTCCCCAAGGTTCTGTCTGTTCATCAATTATCTGCTGAAGCTCCCTATTAATTTTTTCCCGTTCGGCTAGAATTTCATCTAATTGAGATTGGCCCAAGATGCTTCGTAATGTTGTCTGGGAAATTTGTGAAGTAGCAAATAAATAGTCAACAACTTCTACTACAGCTTTCTCTGCTTGAACAACTCTAAAATATACAACTGCATTAACTTTAAGTGAAACATTATCTTTCGTGATAATGTCCTGCGGCGGCACATCCATTACCACAGTACGTAAACTAACTTTAACCATACGGTCAACAACCGGCCATAAAAAGATAATACCCGGACCTTTGGTTTCTATTAATCTTCCTAACCTAAAGATGACGCCGCGTTCATATTCTCTTAAAATTTTTATTGCATTTGCCAGAATAAAAATTGCAAATAAAATTAAAATTACAATGTAAATAGAAACATCCTGCATAACTACCTCCGTTGTTTTCTTTTAATATTGTTTATGCTTTTTTAATCTTTAATAAAAGATTTGAAACTTCTTTAACTATTATTTTAGTGCCCTTTGAAATTTTTCCTTCTTCGCTAACAGCTCGCCAAATTTCGCCGTGAATTTTAACCTGCCCGGACGGATCTAAATCGGAAATAGCTTCTCCTATTTCATTTAATAATCCTTCTTTGCCTGTTGTGGGTTTCTTCGTTTGTGCTCTTATTCCAATACCAATTACAAATGTGAAAAATAAGACTGTTATAATTGCTACTGCTGCAATTATCTGCCATGAAACATGAATAACATTAAAGGCCGAATTTGTTTTTATCAGCATTAAAGATCCCAATATCAAGCAGATTACTCCTCCAATTGTTAATAAACCGTGACTAACGATTTTTACTTCTAAAATAAAAAGTATAATTCCGAAAATTATTAATGCTAATCCGGCATAATTAATAGGGAGTGTATGCATTGAATAAAATGCCAGTACCAAACTAATAACACCTACTACTCCCGGGAATATTGAACCGGGATTATATAATTCGAAAAGTAAGCCATAAAATCCCAACATCATAAGGATATAAGCAATATTTGGATCACTCAATATGCTTAGCAGCTTCTGCTGGAAACTCATATCCAAATAAACTATTTGTGCATTTTTTGTATATAAAGTTTCCGTGCCGCTTACCGTCTGAATTTCTTCACCGTTAATTTTATTTAACAGGTCATCCAAATTATTTGCAATTAAGTTTATAACATTCAGTTTTAACGCTTCATTTTCAGTAATTGATACGCTTTTTCTCACAGCTTCTTCTGCCCATTGTACATTTCTATTTCTTTGCTTGCTTATTGATCTAATAAATGCAGCGGCATCGTTTGTTACCTTTTCCGTCATTGTGGAATCCATTTTTCCTTGCAGAGTAACAGGGTGGGCTGCTCCTATATTCGTTCCGGGCGCCATAGCGGCTATATGAGCAGATAATGTAATAAATACCCCGGCAGAAGCTGCGCGGGATCCTGGCGGGTAAACATAAACTACTACGGGGACAGGTGATCGGAGTATATCGGAAACAATCATTCTTGTTGATTCAAGCAACCCTCCAGGTGTATTTAATTCCAGCACTAAACATTCGGCATTTATTTTAACAGCCTGCTGAATTCCATACTGGATATAATCAGCTGCTGCTGGATTTATTGCTCCATCGAGTGTAATAACAACAACTTTTTTGCTTTGAGCATTTATCTGCACTGCGGATAAAAACAACCACAATATTAGGAATGCTAATTTACGCATGTTAATCCCCGCGGAAGTTATTATATGAAAACTTATACAAAAAATGGTTGTTAAGCAAGAGTTAATAATTGAGTTAGAAGTACTTAAAATTTGGATAATTTCATTTTGTAAATTCTCTTTATTTAAGACTCTATTTTGGCAATTTTATACGAAGTGCTACTCATCATTTTTCTAATCAAATATTCATTATATATTCACGCAAATATAAGATGTAAAAGTTAGGATAATTAAAAAAAATTATATAATTTCAATTCCCTCAAATCTATTTCACTCTGATACATGTAATTTTGTTCTGATTATTGGGAATTGCTTTTTTTCTTTATTGTAACGGGTTAGAATTACTTTTTTTGATATCTAGCTCAGGCGCATAATTTGGTTGTGTTCAAAATGAAATTTAATAATTATCGGAAGGAAGTTAAATGAAATCAATTAAATATCTGGCTCTTCTATTTTTTCTGCTGCTGCCGGCATGTTCAACCTTAATTCTTAAGCCAGCGGATTTTGCATGGCCTGTCGAATCAGTGCTTCAAATAGACAGTACCGGAAATGTAAATATTCAAAGATATTCACTTTCTTTTAACGCTAAAAATCTATTTTATAAAGAAACAAAAGATTCATCGGCATATAAAAATCAGCAGCTTAGAGTAATTCGTAATACTAACGGCTTTTATTTTATGGTAGCTAATAACTTTAAGAATGTTTACGTTTTCAAAGTTGATGACGGTACATTTCGTCTGGATAAAAAAATTGAAATATCAGATACAGTAGGTGTACAAAATCCGGCATTTAATCAAAGATCCCCCTATATAGAACTGGTTTATGGTAATAATAAAGTTAATTTGACTGCAAGCGGAATTGTAAAAGAGGAGGATAAGAAATGAAAAGAATAAATATTATTATGATGTTTTTAATTTTTTTGATAGCCTCGACTAATCTTATCTTTGCACAGCAAGATTATCAAATAGTACAAAATTTCAAAGCAAAACAGCAGCAGATTCAAGATTCAATTAAAGCTGCATCTTCTTTAGATCAACTAAAGCAAATTCATATTCAGATTGACCGCTTTGAAAATGAATATATAGCTCACAAAAGTCTGTTAGACAAAAGCTTGTATCCGGATAACTTCAATACAACTTTAGAAAAGCTGAATAATCAATTGAACTTACGCGAACAGGATTACACCGAGATTACAACTTTACGGGTTCAGGTTTCTCAAATG
This sequence comes from Ignavibacteriaceae bacterium, assembly GCA_046705645.1. Lineage (GTDB taxonomy): Bacteria > Bacteroidota > Ignavibacteria > Ignavibacteriales > Ignavibacteriaceae > FEN-1297. Next base: position 8,687 of record JBJKQE010000248.1, read on the forward strand.
AAAGTCCAGATTGATTCGTTAAATATGAAAAGTGCGGTCTTACTCAATCAAATTCAGCAAATGCAGGAGGAAAGAAGTAAGGATAAGGAAACTATAGCAAGATTGGAAAAAAATATAAATGAACTTCGCTATTCGCTACATAAAAGAGATAGACTTGTAATGACTATGCTTGATAGTTTAATACCTCCGTCAATTGTTGAAGGCGGAAGACTTACATCTACGGAAAAAAACGAAATATATTCTAAAGCTAGGAAGAATGATATTATTTATAATATTAAAAAATCCATAAATGATAATATTAAATTTCTCGAAGTAACTACACTTGATCTGGGAGATATCCAGGCTATTCAAAAACAACAGCGTAATTTTCTAAAATTATGGCAGGGGATTGGTCCGCAAGTTTTGGATATATATTCTGCTCATAAACAGAATGTTAAGAATATGAAAGAAATAGATTCCGCATTTGTTTCTTGGCACGATGCAATAAACCAAGAAGTTTGGAATTCTATTAGAAAAAAATTCTCAGACCATGGGATAAGTTTAACCGAATTTACAAACGGCGAAGGGTTTACTGAGACATTAACTAATTTTATTTCCGATGAGATAAAAAATGCAGATGCGGATCTCGAGGGATCTAAAAAAGTATATAAATCTTTTGCCGATAGTGTTTGGTTTGTTAATGTAAAGCCTGTATGGGTTCCTTATTTGATTAAAAATAAAATGTTAACAAATACACAAGCGGACAATATAAATATTAAGATTTCTCAGTGGCAGAGTGCTGTAATACCAAGTCCGTTTAACTGGTTATACGTGGTCATCGCCATTTTGGTAATCTTTATAGTAATACTTTTATTTAAATTCAATTCCGCTAAAAAAGAATTGGTAAAGACGGGTGAAAATACTCCGAAAAAGTAATTTCAAAATTATTCTTTATTGAATTTATTGTGTATAATTTTGCCTAGATAAGTTTAAGGAATTTGACTTGCTTAAATGGTTATTAGAATTTTGATCTTGTTGGTGTGAGTCAAATTCCTAATTAATTTGCATTTTATTTAAACTAAACATTAAAATATACAGCATTAATAATACTCTATTTGGAGTGAGTAAATTAAAATATTACCAAAATTTGAATGAATCCCTAAGTAATTAATTATCAAATTTATCTACCGTCTCTGTTGATGTTTTTCTTTCCAATAATTTATCTAATTTTCTTTTAAGTTGTTCTTTAGCCGGTTTAGCCTGTTTAAATATCGATTCGAATTTGGTAAAATCAAAAACCCTTACGTCTTTAATTTCCGGTCTTATATAAATATCCGGCTTAATAAATTTTAATTTTTCCTGACTTATAGAATTCTGCATTATCTGGTATGTAGTAAAAACAGATTCAAAAGTCGGAGGGTAATCTTTACCGTTGCTGACATGGTAAGCCGTAACATCAACGGCTACAGTTATATCACAGTCTTTAACAAGTATATCAAAGGGCAACGGATTTGCTGCTCCTCCGTCAATCAAGATTTTATTATGAATTTTCACCGGAGAAAATAATCCAGGCAGAGAATAGCTCGCTCTTATTGCTGGCAGAAGCTTTCCTTTTTCAAGAACCACTTCAATTTTTTCCCAATAATTTGTCGCTATTATTTTAAGAGGGATTTTCAACTCCTCGAATGTACTGACTTTTAAGTAAGTCTGCATATAATTTTGCAATTTGTCCCCTTTAATGAAACCTGATTTAACCCACTGCAAATCAAACATAGTAAGCATATTTATAATATCAGACCTGCGGAAAAAGTCAGAAATTTTACCGTTTTTAGGAAAAAGCATGTTGTTTAGAATATTTCTCATTTCTTTGGAGGAATATCCTGCGGCATAAAAAGCACCGATAATTGCGCCAACACTAGAGCCAGAAATTATTGATGGCTTAAGACCTAATTCCTCAAAAGCTTCTATCATTGATAGATGTGCTAAACCTCTAGCTCCTCCGCTTCCAAAAGCAATTCCAATTTTCGTCATATTTTAATTGTTTCGTAAGATTATTTTGAATTTTAGTAAATTATTATATTTAAAATTATTAAAGAAATATATGCAAAAACAGTTAATAAAATTTAGATAAAAATACTTTAAAAATTATGCAGGTAATTTAGTCGAAAAGCTAAAATAGGCCGCGTAAAATTTATTCTTTAACTTGAAAAACCGAATCCAGTACTGTTCCATCCACCCATTTTACAACAGCTACAACTTTGTTTTTGTTTATCTTAGGCTTTGCAGGAGCTCCGCCGCATATATCGTAAACTTCATCTCTTATTTGTTTTATGGATTTTATTGGAAGATTAGAACTTTTAACTGCTTTTATTAAGTCTTTTCTTCTTGGATTAATCGCTATACCTCGTTCAGTTACAATTACGTCTATTAATTCAGCCGGTCCGCACAAAGTTGTAACTTCATCAATTATAACAGGGATTCTATCTCTGAATGATGGTACAGCAAGAATAGAGCATTTGGAATAAAGGCAATTCTGCCAGCCGCCTATACCATGCAGCAAATATCCGTCGGAGTGACTGACCACGTTTGCATTAAAATTTACATCTACTTCCGTAGCACCCAAAACAGCAACATCAACAATTGAAGCGAAATTCCCTTTGCCGTGAAAATTGTAACTTGTAAAAGGACTTGTGTTAACATGATTCGGATTTTCTCTCATACTTCTTACACCTTCGAGATCAAATGTTTGGCCATCCAGAATATAGTCAGTTAGTCCTTCTTCTAATAATTGCACAAAATATTTTGTGCTGCCGCCTCTAACGAACCTTGCTTTAATTCCTTTAGCTTTCATTCTTTCTTTTAAATAAAGTACAAATGCCAGATTAGTTCCGCCCGATCCTGCTTGAAATGAAAATCCATCTTTCATTATGCCGGCTTCTTCAATAAATTGAGCAACGTATTCGGCAATTAATAGTCTATCAGGAGATTTTGTTATTTCAGTAGTTCCGGAAACAATTTTTGATGAATCGCCGAGTGAATCAACATGAACAACATAATCAACATTATTTCCTTGAATTTGCCATGGTATACATGGGAAAGGTACCAAATTGTCCGTTACTACAATAACATTATCCGCATATTCGGAATCTGCTAAAGCAAAACCTATTAAACCTGAAGCTGATTTCCCATTTACGCCATTAGCATTCCCAAATGGGTCAGCAGTAGGTGCAGCAATTACTGCAATGTCAATGTGTACTTCACCATCTTGAATAGACTGATACCTTCCTCCATGCGATCTTAAAACTCC
>JBJKQE010000249.1:0-4669 GCA_046705645.1 Ignavibacteriaceae bacterium
ACTTGAGTTAAAAAACATTGCCAATTTATTAATTGAACCGGTTATGATTATAACATCAGGCAACATAAAACCTCTTACGCTTGCGCAGAATAAGGAGTTGGTTGATACACTGGAAAGTTCTCAAAATTTGGTTGAATCTTTAAATTCAAACGATAAATTTTTTGATTATAACGGCTGGAGAATCCTTAAAAGGAATTCATCACTTTATCAGGCCGGAAGAGTAGTGTTTGATTGCCTTGCTATAAAAGTAAAATAATCCGATTATGTTAAGATGATACAAACACGTTTAATTTACAACGAGAACTATTTTTCATTCACATTTATTTATAATTTTGTTAATTTAGAGTTCAATTTAGAAAAATAGGATGTTTTAAATGGCCGATATAACTAAAAGTGAAATATTAAATACACTTAAAAAAGTAGATGATTCTAATTTTAATAAAGATCTTTTAATCTTAAATTCAATTAAAAAATTTGAGTTGAAGAATAACAATCTAATTTTGGATATTTCTATTGCAATGCCTTCTTCCGCATTAAACGATGATTTAAAGAATAAATTCAACCAGGTTTTAAAAAATGAATTCCCCGAACTCAAAAAAATTCAACTGAACATCGGAACCAAGGTTACAACTCATCAGGATAAAAAGAAAGAAGCATTATTACCCGATGTTAAAAACACAATTGCTGTTGCGAGCGGTAAAGGCGGTGTAGGTAAAAGTACTGTAGCAGTTAACTTAGCCGTTGCTCTTGCAAAAGACGGTGCCTCTGTCGGTCTTATTGATGCGGATATATACGGACCAAGCATTCCGTTGATGCTTGGTATAAACGAAAAACCGAAGGTATATCAAAACCAGCAATCCATGAAAATAATACCTTTGGAAAATTACGGAGTAAAAGTTATTTCCATAGGCCTGCTCATTGATGATAATGCGCCGGTAATCTGGCGAGGACCTATGGCAAGCGGCGCTGTAAAACAATTTATGTCCGATGTTGATTGGGGTGAATTAGATTATTTAATTTTTGATATGCCTCCGGGAACCGGCGATATACAACTTACTTTGGTTCAAACAATTCCGCTAACAGGAGCAGTAATTGTTACAACCCCCCAGGAAGTCTCATTAATTGATGCTAGAAAAGCATTAAAGATGTTTTCACGAGTAAATGTTCCGGTTCTCGGCATAGTTGAAAACATGAGTTACTTTATCGCACCCGACACAGGTAAAAATTATGACATATTTGGTACGGGCGGAGGTAAAAGGATATCTAAAGAATTAACCACACCATTTTTAGGCGGGATTCCTATCGACTCAAGAATAAGAATCGGCGGAGATAGCGGAAAACCTATGGTTTACGATAACCCTGAATCGGAACATGCAAGAATTATTACCGAAATATCAAGACATTTGGTTAACCAGGTTAATCTTAGGAATCAGCAGGCAGGTTCAGATTCTAAAATTGAAATCCTTCTTGATGATGATAATTAATGACCGCGATTAATTAATGTTAAGCGGAACATAAGATGGAAATGGGGATTCTTAATGACGAACGATAAATTGAAAGAAGAAGTACTAAAAGCATTAGATACTATTCGTCCCTTTTTGCAGGCGGATGATGGGAATATAGAGTTAATTGACATAACTCCGGATTTCATAGTTATTGTTAAATTAACCGGGGCTTGCGGTGTTTGTCCTATGTTCCAAATGACTCTTCGTGCTGGAGTGGAAAGGTCCTTATTAAGACAGGTACCGAGTATAAAAAGGGTTGAGGCAATAAATTAATTCCGGGCTACATTATTTATAAGTTTGTGTTTTTGCAATCACTTTAATTTTATTCCCTATTGTTATTATATATTTTTAATTATACTTTTTAATAATGATCTAAAATGATTAGATAAGGACTTTTATGAAAGTGTTTTATGCCTGAATTATCACTTAAAAAAGGATCAAAAATTTTTCTTTGGGTAATAGCTGCAGCTTTACTAACATATCTGATTTATATTCTTGCAGATATTATTATATTGTTATCAATTTCAATTTTGTTAGCTTTTATTTTTGAACCTCTTGTAAAAATTCTTGTAAAAGAGGGATTAAATCGACTTACCTCTACTCTTTTAATTTTTATAGGAGTTGGTTTGCTTGCATATTTCGGCATTTCTTACTTAGTTCCTAACCTGGTTATTCAAATGAACCAGGTGGTTACATCTTTGCATGTAGAGTCTTTACATAAACAAATTATTACGTTAGAAAATGAAATTTATAAATATTTGCCCTTTTTCACATTAGGTCAATTATCCAAAAGAATTGAAGAGTTTATTTCATCAGGTATAGTTAACTCCTTCGATAAACTTTCAACTGTTTTAACAAGCATAATTTCCATAATTACTTTAGTAGTAATAGTTCCGTTCATTACTTTCTTTTTGCTGAAAGACAGTAAAGTAATTTTGCATAGTTTATTACAAATGATGCCCAACAAATATTTTGAAATGTCTTATTGGATATTTAAAAATATTACTATTCAATTAGGCAGATTTGTAAGAGGATGGATTTTCGATGCGGCATTTGTTGGTATTGCCTGCGGATTCGGATATTATATTTTAGGAATTAAGAATGCTTTACCATTAGGATTAATATCCGGTTTAGGGCATCTTGTTCCCTATTTCGGACCTGTTATCGGCGGAGTTCCGGCAATAATAATTTCTGTAATTCAGTACGGGAACTTTTCCCAAGTACCTTTTATTGTACTTTTAATATTAATAGTCTATGCATTAGACAACGGATTTGTTCAGCCGTTTGTATTTGCAAAAAGTGTGGATATGCATCCGATTGCTATTATACTTTTAATATTAATTGGGAGCCAGCTTTTCGGCATTATAGGTATGCTGTTGATTATACCTTTTGCAACCGTTGTTAGAACTGCGGCAAAAGAAATATACTATGCATTTAAGAATTACAAGATTGCCAAATTATAATAAAAATACTTTAACTTAATTCTGCTAAAAGTTTTTTAATAACCGCAACCGAATTTATCCCATCAGCTTCCGCACTGAAGTTGGTTATTATCCTATGCCGTAAAGTCGGAATCATTGCAAATTTAACATCGTCTATGTTAGGAGAATACCTGCCTTGTGTAACAGCCCTGGTTTTTGCCGCTAATATTAAATATTGAGAAGCCCGCGGACCGGCTCCCCAACTAATCCAGTTTTTAACAAACTGAGGAGAACTATCATTATCGGGTCTGGTTTTATTTGCAGCCTGAACTGCAAATTCTATTACATTTTCGGCGACGGGCACTTTTCTTACCAAATCTTGAAATCCGATAATTTCTTGACCGCTAACAATTTTATTCAAACTGGGATTATATTCGCTTGTTGTCGATTGGACAATTTGCATCTCTTCTTTAAATGATGGATAATCCAGCCATAAATTAAACATAAACCTATCAAGCTGTGCTTCCGGTAAAGGATAAGTTCCTTCCTGTTCAATAGGATTTTGAGTTGCAAGAACGAAGAAAGGTTCCGTAAGAGGATAAGTAACTCCGGCGACAGTTACCCTGTGTTCCTGCATAGCTTCCAAAAGTGCAGCTTGTGTTTTGGGTGGAGTTCTATTAATTTCATCGGCAAGAACAACATTAGCAAAAACCGGCCCTGAGACAAAACGGAAATTTCTTTTCTTTGTTACAGGATCTTCTTCAATTAATTCCGTTCCGATAATATCGCTGGGCATTAAATCCGGAGTAAATTGAATCCTGTTGAATTTTAAGTCCATCACTTCGGTAAGAGTTTTAACAAGTAATGTTTTAGCTAATCCGGGAACACCTACTAACAAACAATGACCTCGGGATAAAAGAGAAATTAAAAGTTGATCAATTATTTCTTCTTGCCCAATAATTATTTTGGCAATCTCTTCTTTAATTTTCTTAACTGTTTCGTTAAGTTTTTCAACAACTTGAACATCATCAACTGCCGCTTCGGATCTTTTCAAATTTATTTCCCTATATTATTATTAAATATCATTGAAAGTTTATTCACGGATTTAAAGCATAATTTTCCAATAAATTGATTTTTTTAACTTTTCGATCCACGCATTATACTGTTTTTGCTTCTCGTACTGTTCAGCCAGTTTTTGAATTTCGGGATAATCGGTTTTCAAGCTTGCCTGATGCTGCGGAATTCTTTTTTCAAGTAAAACGATGTGGTATCCATAATTATCTTTTCCGTAATCAAGACGTTTTGGGTAGCTAATTTCTCCGACTTTCAAATTATTTACAATATCTTTTAGTGAAGGATCAAGTTGGTCCATGTAATAAGTCCCAAGGTCTCCACCGTAAGGGGCTGACTCTTTATCTTCGCTGTATTTCTTTGCAAGTGCGGCAAAGGATTTATGATATGTTACTATACTGTCCCTTAAGTTGTTTAATTCCGTAATTGCGTTCAGGTCCGCTTCATCGCCCCTTTTAATTTTTATTAATATATGTCTAACATGAATTTTATCTCCTCTTTTTTCTATCATTTGAATAATATGATATCCCACAGGAGACTCAACAACACCTGATATTTGACCCGGCTTTAATGCAAATGCAGCCGCTTCGAACTGAGGATAAAAAACACCTTTACCTACCCATCCCAAATCACCTCCTTCGGCGGCACTACCCGGGTCTTCCGAATATTTTT